>JACRCA010000068.1 GCA_016234425.1 Deltaproteobacteria bacterium
CTGTCAATCATTTTTTTGCCCCCCGGAAAGGTTCCAAAGTTACGATGTTCCAAGGGTTAATTTCGGAACCACTCTAAGGCATGGATGTAATAACTGAGGGTTAGTTTTTTATCCAGGACTGGATCATAAAGTTCCCCCTCAAAGCGATCTGCAAAGATGATTCCTTCGGTCTTCAGGGGAGGAGTTCCGGAATATATGGGAATCCCTTCGAGGGATCCCCGCACTTTCTGCTGGACTAAACGAACCAACTCTTCCGGAGGAAGAATGGTGGCCAGGGTTGATTCCTGATAAAGCCCTTTTTTCCCTTCTTTTGTGGCCCAGCTGCGGATTTCGATCCTGTCCCAGTGATCTTTGATTTCTTCGTAGTTCCACAGGCTCCGGGAGAGGATAGTGGGACAAACCTGCTTGGATTTTAAAATATCGAGCCTTTCTAACTCTCGGTCTGTATGGTCGCTTCCCAGACCGACCAGCAGGCCTTGCGGCCGAACCAGCAGGACGTATTCAATCTCCCCTGATGTTTCGTGGCCTTGCACATACATAAGCTCATCCAACGCAATTCCTCGAGGAGGTTTGGGATAGAACGTGGGCACAGAAGGTGGAGGTTTGACCCCTTCCTTTTTCAATTCTGCAATATGCCTCTTGACAGCTTCCTGATCCCGGCCCGTATATCCACATAAGATGGCCCCTTTTATTTCTAAGGAGACCTCCTTCTTGCCCGTTTTCTCTTCCAACATAAATAATTGCTTCATATCTCCACAAATCCTTTTACCAGAACTTAGTTTCCCTCTAAGTCATCATTGCGAGGAGTCCCCCGATGGCCGGATCTGCCACCAGGGCCACGAGAACAGCCTGTTTCCATGTTGGCGTCGGCAGGATTGATCGGCGGGAAGCCAAAAACGGCCAAGAATTACCGATTTCTCACTCACCCACTTCTCTTCCATGGGTCATTTAGCCGGGAAGACCGGTTGGCGGAGTGGGAAAATCTCATTCATCTTGTTACCCGCAAAGTTCACCGCTGACCCGGCGTAGCCAACGGAGGGGCCACTGCCTTTTTTTGGCGACCGACGGGCAATCCTGCTGGCGCCATGGAGATGAACCATAAATTTTTACTTTTTGGCAAGCTTCTCTTTTTCTACTCTGCGCAGTTCCCTCCTCAAGATCTTCCCCGAGGATGTTTTGGGAAGCTCATTCACGAACTCGATCTCCCTCGGGTATTTGTACGGAGCAATGGTCGCTTTCACATGATCCTGCAGCTCCTTGGCCAGCTGCGGGGTGGGCTCGTATCCCTCATGGAGGACTACCCAGGCTTTCACCTTTTCCCCCATCTCCGGGTCGAAGACCCCAGCTACGCCCGACTCCAGAACAGCTTTATGCTCTTGCAACGCTGTTTCCACGTCAGCTGGGGATATGCGATAACCATGGCAAGTCATGATATCATCAGACCTCGAGCCATACCAGAAATAGCCATCTTCATCCATGTAGGCCAGATCCTTGGTATCATACCAGTTGTTGGGGAAGTAAACTTCCTTGGTTCGCTGCGGGTCCTTGAAGTATTCCTTAAAGAGCCCGGGGTGATCCCTCCTCAAGGCCAGATGCCCCAGCTCGCCAGGGGAAAGTCGCTCGCCCTTTTCATTCACGATGGCTACTTCAATTCCCGGCAGGGGCTTCCCCATGGAGCCGATCTTCACCTTCAAGTCCGTCTGGGTGGTGCAGAATTCGTGAGCCTCTGTCTGCCCCATGCTATCCAGAATCTTTACTTGGAAGCGGCGCATCCATTCCCGGCATGTTTCCGCCAGCAGAGGCTCTCCAGAGCTGAGGTAGTATTTCAGCGAGCTCAGGTCGAATCGCTTTTCCGCATCCTTCACAGCCAGCATCATTCTATAAATAGTTGGGGTCCCGGCAAATATCGTAATCTTATATCTCTGGATGAATTCATAAGCTCTTTCGGCATGGAAGCGCTCATCCGCATAGATTGCGGTGGAGGCGCCCCACCTGAAAGCAAAGAGGAAGTTATGTCCCAGGGCATACATCCAGGTGAGAGCAGTGGGGCCGCCGCAAATGTCTCCTCTCTCCAACCCCATGGCAAATTTTCCGATAGGATCTCCAGCTCCGATGATAAAACGATGGCAGTGTACCACTCCTTTGGGCGCTCCCGTCGTCCCGGAAGTATAGAGAAAATAAGCTGGCTCATCCCTATAGGTCTCTATAAATGAGAGGGAGGCGGCCTCCTCTTTCAGGAGATCCGCAAAGGAGACCTGATCTCCTTTCACTTCTCCCACGACAATGGTGTGCCTCAGGGTTTTGCATCTGGGACGGATGTTCTCGACGGCCTGGACATACTTGGGGGTTGTGATGACAGCGACGGATTCGCTATTGTTGATGATATGCTCCATTTCACCTTCCCGGAGCATGATATTCGTCGGAATAGGAACCGCGCCGATCTTCTGTCCTCCGAGGAAGGCGATCATGTATTCCGGCTGATTGGGAGTGCGGATGACGTAACGGTCGCCCTTGGAAATGCCCATCTTATGCAGAGCAATGCCCAGGCGGTCTGAAAGGTCCTTCAACTCTCCATAGGTGATCTTCTGATCTAAATAATAAATCGCCACATCTTGGGCTCTGCCGTGCTCGACCCAGTAGTCCACGATAAGCCTGGCCATGTTCAACTTTTCGGGAATGTGCAGTTTGAAAAAGCCCTGAGTATCCATGCGATGATAAGTATCATCCAGTATCATGGCTTTTTTCCCTCCTAATTTTTGGCTGTAAGATTATAAAATCGTTCCTGAGTTGTCAAGGCCTGAAATGGGAACTGTAGGTATGGCGAATGTTTGTTAGATTAGGCCAAGAGGATTTAGGCCTTCGTGTAGGTGCCCCCTGCTGGGGGCACCAGGTGGAAACGACTGTTTAATGCGGATTTTCTCTTTATCCTTTGATCAGTCTCGGGAGCATCATGTGGTTGTGCGGGCAGATGGATCTGGGATTTTGATAAGCCGAGTCGGCAAAGGCCACCATATATTTTCGGATGTGCGGGAGGAACACCACTTCATCAACAAATCCTGTTTTGGCACAGTAAAGGGGCCTCGATCTCTCATAGTACTCCTGGGCCAGGATATTCATTTTTTCAATGATTGGCTTCAAGGGACGGCCCCCATCTTTCTCCTTCACCAGCCTTCTGGCAAAAGAGGCCACTGCGGCTGTTTCCCCATGCATCACATAAATTTCCGTCGCAGGTGTTCCTAAAGTAAAAATGTTATGATTGTTCGCCTGGGGCCCACCCATGATGTAATGGGCAGCGGCCGTTCCTTTTCTTAAAACCACGCACATCATCGGCACATTTGTCTGCTCGATGGAGTAAATCAGGGATTGCCCCAACGCCAGGAGTTCAGCTTTTTCGGCTATGTCTCCCACATCGATGCCGGTTGTATCCTGGAACCAGATGATGGGAAGCCGGTCTCTTCCGCATTGGGTAACGAACTCATTCATCTTGATGAGGCCCTGCCGGTAAAACTTACCGCCGACACCCGGATAGGGAGCATATTGGGGGTATCCCTTCGGTAAGAATCCCTGGCGATTGCCGATGATTCCAACCAGAAAGCCATCGACCTTGGCCAAGCCGGTATAGACCTCCGGGCCATAGTCGGGCCTGAATTCCATATGCTCGCTGTTATCGGTAAGCCGGGCCAGGACCTCTTCAAAGTTGTAGGCCATCTTCTGATTGAAGGGGACCAGACGGTTGATTTCCTCAGGAAAGAATTTGGGTTCTTTGGGCTCAGCCACTCTGAAAAAATTGGGATGGTAGGCTGGGGCATACCTGATATATTCTTTCAGGGCATCCAAAACTCCTTCTTCCGTTTCAAAGACGGCTTTGAAGAAACCAGTGGAGTCATAATGGATCTCTGCCCGGCCAGGGGGAACGGCTTTGAACTTTCTTGTGGCGTCGATGATGATCTCTGCCCCTTCTTCATCAAAATAGCCTTTGGGACTCATTCCACTCACAATCCCACCACCCCCGACAGCGATGTTGCAATTTTTATGGGCCAAAAGAATTGTTGGGCTGATCCCCTGGTATCCTCCTCCTGCCGGATTAGTTCCATATATCCCGGCCAGGACGGGGATGCCCAATTTTTCCAGCTCAGCATGTCTGAAGAAGGTGGTCCCGTTTCCTCTGCGGTTGGCATAGACTTTCTCCTGTTCAGGGAGTTTCACTCCACTGCAATTCACCAGCCAAACCAGAGGAAGATGGAGGTTCTTGGCCATGTCGGTGACTCGCAAAATATTTTCCGCTTGCCCAGCAATCCAGGCCCCGGCCATGACTTTATTGTCAAACCCGATCACCACTGCCCATTTGCCGCTGATCTTTCCCAGGCCATCGACCACCCCAGTTGTTCCGGATTCCTCATCCATGGGGTCAAAAAGGGTATGTAAGGGGCACCAGGTGCCCGGATCTAAAAGATATTCCAGGCGCTGGTAAACGGTCATCTCTCCCCTTTTATTAATTTCCTCTGCGGAGATCCCGGCCTTCCTCACCCTTTCCACGGCTTCGGCGATTTTGTTTTCAACCTCCTGAATCTGCTTAACATTTTCCTCCGCGCTTTTAATTTGTTTTTCAGTTAAAGGTTTACCGAATTCCGTCATCTTCTCAAAGTAGGGTCTCATTTATCTTTACCTCCCTTCCCTTCTCGTTTAAGGTCTAATTTTTTTCTAAAACATATCCAAAAAACTTCCGCAGAGCAAGATATTTTTCTTCCTCTTCACCCCCCAAGAGAGTCCTGAAAACTACACTTCAGGTCATTGCGAGGAGTCCCGCGAAGCGCGGGACGACGCGGCAATCTCGCATCTTCCCCTGCCCTCCCCCACCAAGAGACTTTGTCGTAATCCCCCCTTTGTCATTGCGAGGCGCCAAGCGCCGTGGCAATCTTGCTCTCGCTGCCCTGCGCCAAAAAAGCTTGACTTGGGTTTTCCGATTGAATATATAACCTGAAAAAAGCACGAAAGTAATGTTTTCTTTAATGACGAAACTTCGAGATACCCTTTAAATACTGATGGAAACGGCGTATAATATCAAAAATATCATCCTGGCAGAACCCTCACTAAAAGGTAGCATTGTGCCCGATGC
>JACRCA010000069.1 GCA_016234425.1 Deltaproteobacteria bacterium
AGATAGTAACATCCCCCATCTCCCGGAACGAGCCCAGCCTTAATGTATCCTTCAGAAAGGCGGACTGTATCCGCTGCAAAACGCAGATCGCACATTAAAGCCATGTCTAAACCAGCACCCACTGCCACCCCGTTTAAGGCAGCAATGACCGGCTTGTCAATATCCTCCAAGGATAAAGGTATGCGATGAATCAGTTCCCATAGAACATTTTTATGCTCTACCGGTCCCTGCTTTTCTCTATCGGCTGCGGCTGCTAAATCGGCACCACTGCAGAAAGCATCCCCTGCTCCCGTTACAATGATCACCTTTACTTCTGGGTCTGGGCGCCATTCTTCTAAGGTCTTAATCCACTGAGTGATCATCTTCAAGGTAAAAGCATTCTTTTTTTCGGGGCGGTTTAAAAGGATCGTGCCCACCCCATCTTCTCTTTTGAAGAGAATCTCTTCCTTTTCCATATCCATAGCCTCCTTTGCTCAAAATTGGGCAAAATCACGAAGAACTCACGTTAGGCTTGTAAGATAGCAGAATTCAAATTCACAATCAACGGGAAGATTCAAAAGCAAAAGGAGCTCTCTTCGGCAATTTAAAGAAACGTCCTTTCCATCTTGATGAAACCTCCGGAAGCCCGGGCAGTCGAATAAATACTCCGGAGGAATCCTCCTCAAGGTATGCGCTACATTGGGGAGTCTTTCTGCCATCCGTGCTCTGACACTTTGCTCAGCTCGTGGAGCGGAAAAAGCTGGGGGAAACTTATTCCTACCCAAAATAATGGCCTGGAGAGTACTTTCAGGCAGGTCGGCGACCATAAAATATTTGGATATGAATATGAAAAATATCAGGATAGATCCCTTTTGGTCTTTAAACTCCCAACCAAAGGGGCGATATTGGGGATCTCGTTGGCTTTCAAGTAACTTTGAATTCCGTCAATAATTCTTAAGCTGGCCCGGGGGTCGATAAAGTGGGCAGACCCCACTTGCACTGCGGTTGCTCCGGCAATGATATACTCCAGGGCATCCTCGGCGGTCACAATGCCTCCTATGCCTACAATAGGGATGTGTACTGCTTGGGCGACCTGCCAGACCATGCGCAGACCAATGGGTTTGATGGCTGGACCCGAAAGGCCTCCGGTAATGTTTCCCAGGATGGGCATCCGCGTTCGTACGTCAATGGCCAGACCGGTCAGCGTATTTATCAAAGAGACCGCATCCGCTCCGGCCTCTTCTGCGGCCAGGGCGATCTGCACGATATCTGCCACATTAGGAGACAGCTTGACCATGATAAAAAAAGATGTAGCTCGGCGGATTTTCGAGACTACTTGATGAACGGATTTAGGCTCGGAGGCGAAAATAACCCCCCCTTTTTTCAGGTTCGGGCAGGAGATGTTAATTTCCAGTCCGGCAATCCCTTCCACTTCCGCTAACCTCCTGGCCATCTCGGCGTATTCTTTTGCTGTGCTGCCAAAAATATTGACCAGGACCGGACATCGAACCCGGCGCAAGAAAGGCATCTTTTCCCGGAGAAAAATTTCCAGGCCCACGTTTTCCAGGCCGATGGCATTGAGCATTCCCGCCGGAGTCTCAGCCAGGCGCGGGGGAGGATTCCCTTTCCGCGGCTGTAAGGAAAGGCCCTTAGTAATGATCGCCCCTAAACTTCCCAGAGGAATGATCCCGGAATATTCCTCACCGTATCCAAATGTGCCGGAGGCGGCCATCACTGGGTTTTTCAGGTTTAGGGGTCCCAGATCAACCGCGAGGTTCTGCCGATCAATTTTTTTATCCACTCTTCCTGCTGAACTCCCTTACTCCCAGAGAATATCACGCGCCTCAAAGACAGGCCCCTCTTTGCAGGCCAGGGCATACCGAAAAGTCGGGGCTTCGGCAATCACTGGAATGAAAATCTCCTTCTGGTTTTCTTTTTCCATCTTTCCCCATTGACTCTCAGCAATCATTTCTTCCTTTTCTTCTTCAGGACGAGAGACTCCGATTTGGGCCATCTCCCGGAAAGCTCTCTCTTTGACTTTCAGGGCACACCCCAGACAGGCCCCTACCCCGCAAGCCATACGGGTTTCCATAAGAACTTGGCAGGGGAGATCAAATTGGTCGGCGATTTGGGCTACCCGAGCCAACATGGGCATGGGCCCGCAAGCGTAGAGGGAGGTCGAATCATGCCCCTTGGTCAAAAGCTCCCTTTCCAATAAATCTGTGGCCAAACCGGGTAATCCCATACTTCCGTCTTCTGTGGCCACCTGGGGGTCCAACCCCATCTTTTTAATTTCGCGGATTCCCAGGATCTTATCCCGGCTCTTCCCCCCAATGAGCACAAAGACTTCAGGCGCTTCTTCCGAATTTCTTGTTAACCTCTTTTTCTTTCCCCCCACCTTGTGCAGTTTCTCTGCCCAAGAGATAAGAGGAGCAATCCCGATTCCGCCCCCTACCAGAATAGCTCCTTTTTGGCCCTCTTTAGCCCAGAATCCGTTCCCCAGTGGACCGAGGATATCCAGCCGTTGTCCCTCTCGAAGCTGGGTCATCAGGGAGGTCCCTCGCCCGACGATTTGATAGCAAATTTCCAGAACTCCCTCGTCTTCCGGCCGGGCTCTCTTCTCTTGGGGAGGAAAGATTCGGGAGAAGCCAAAGGGACGCCGCAGAAAAGGGTCTCTCAACTCGTTCACCCGCAACATGATGAATTGGCCTGGCTGGGCGAAGCGGGCGATCTCCGGGCAGAGCAGGCGCAGGCGGAAATAATCAGCAGCGATTCTCCGGTGGATCAGAATTCTGGCCTTCACTTCTTTGGGGTAGGTTTTCATAATGAAGTCGCCGAGGTTTGTTTGGCCAGGCGCAGGCCCATGATCACCGCATCTTCCCCGCTATCCGAATAATAACGGGGGCGGATGCCCTGGGGTTGAAACTGAAAATTTTGGTAAAGGGAAATGGCCTTGTAATTGGAACGGCGAACCTCCAGAATAATCTCCTCCGTCCCCTTCTCCCGACTATAATCAACGGCAAACCGCAATAAACGAGAGGCAATTCCCCGCCTTCGTCGCTCTGGGTGCACCGCCAAATTCAAAATGTGCGTTTCCCGGGCCACAAGCCAGAAGCATAAATAACCCAGAACTTTTCCCGGCGGGAACTCCACGGCCACGAAGGCTTGGGCGTAAGGCATCAACAACTCCCGCTCGAAAAGCCGTCTGGACCAAGGCGTAGGGAAGGACATGCGTTCGATCTGCATGACTTCGTCAAGGTCTCGTTCCGTCATCCCGCGGATCTCGATAGGCTCCCTGGATTCTATAGCTACTTCGTTAAGGCTCAAGATTTCCTCTGTAAGATCTCGCTAGCCAGATTGATATTTCGCTGGCCGGCTTCCTTAACCATCTTGGCTAGCTCTGGGAGTTTCCGGCCTTCGCGGCAATTAAAAATTTTGATGAGCATGGGAAGATTAAGACCGGTGAGGACTTCTACTTCGCCCTCACGCAAAAAGGCCAAGCTCATATTCGATGGCGTCCCTCCAAACATATCCGTAAGAATTAGTACCCCCTCCCCCAGGTCTACCTTCTTGATGGCTTCAGCGATCTCCCGCCGCAGCTCTTCTACTCCTTTGCGGGTGTCGATGGAAACCGTCACTATATTCGCCATTTTCCCGCAGATTAACTCGGCAGAACGAATAAACTCATCGCCCAAATTCGGGTGAGTTACCAAAACAACGCCAACCATAGTTCCAGTTCCTCCGAGCTTCTCTTTCTTTCCTCCTACATTGTTTTTCAGGAGGGATCTTCCAAGTCTCGATGTCGCCGGCGTACGGGAAATCGTCCTGCAAAAATACTTACGAGCTTTTCCGCAATGACCACGGAACGATGTTTCCCCCCGGTGCACCCCACTGCCACCGTCAGGTAAGCTTTGCCTTCTCGTTCGTGTAGCGGCAGCAGATACTCCAGCAGGCTTTGGAGGCGGGCGATAAAATCCCGAGTTTCTTCAAACCGAAAAAGGTAATCACGAATCCGTGGGTCGGTTCCCGGCAGGGCCTTTAGGTCTTCCATGAAATAAGGGTTGGGCAGAAAGCGAACATCAATCACCACATCTGCTTCTTGGGGAATTCCATGGCTGTAACCAAAGGAAAGAAAAGTTAGGGTCATCCTGTGTCCGCGAAGCCTCTGGCCAAAGAGTTCGCGGATAGCCCCCTGCAATTGGTGGACGTTATATGTGGAGGTATCGATCACCATCGTGGCCATGGAACGGAGGCTAGCCAGCATTTCCCGTTCCTGGCGAAGTCCCTCCAGCAAACCCCCTCTATCGGCTAAGGGGTGAGTCCGCCGAGTCTCGCTAAATCGTCGTACCAGCACTTCATCTGAGGCTTCCAGGAAGAGGATCTCCAATTGGAATCCCTCTTCCCGCAACCGGCTGAAGACCTCAGGGTAAGTTTTGATAAAATCTTTCTCCCGCAAATCCATCACCAAAGCGATCTTGGAATGCTCTCCGAGGGAAGCGGTGCGCAATTCAAAGAGTTTGGGCATCAGGGCGATGGGCAGATTATCTACGCAAAAAAAGCCCATGTCTTCCAGGGCCCGGCTCACCGTGCTTTTTCCCGAGCCCGAAAGCCCCGTGATAATCACGATGCGCAGGTTTTTCAACTCCTGGGTTCCCATCGTTTAAGTATCACGGAAGGGCATTTACTCCCAGCAGCTCAGGAGACCCTCATCCTTTCCAGCAAAAATTCTGCACCCGAAAGGCAGGACCAGAAGAGGAAGTCCCTCCATCTCACGGTGGCTTAGCAGGCTACCAAGGAGGCTCTTTCAACTCGCCCAAATCGCCCGCAGTTTCTTGGCCCTCTCTTCAATATTTTTCGTCTCCCTCGGAAAAGAGAGCATAAATCTCCTCGGCAGATTTCGCCTCCATTAAGCGTTTCCGCAAAGATTGATCCTTCATCAGACGCGAGATTTTGGCCAAGGCTTTTAGATGGATTCCGGCAGAGTTCTCCGGCGCCACAAGAAGGAAAAACAAGTGGGTAGGCTTCCCGTCCATGGATTGGAAGTCCAGGCCTGTAAGGCTTCGCCCAAAGGAAGCCAGAAGTTTTTGGACATCTTTGCTCTTTCCGTGAGGAATGGCCACTCCCTCCCCAATCCCCGTGCTTCCTAGGCTTTCTCGCTCCAGCAGGATTTCCATCATCCGCTCCTCATCGATCTGCTTTTCTACCCGGGTGAGCACTCGAACTAATTCCCGCAGAATGCCTTCTTTGCTGGTAGAGGTAAGTTGCGGAATGATCATCCTTTTATCCAAGATGTCCAATATCTTCATGGCGTGCGATCTTTGGAAGATTCAGCCCTTCTACTTTCCCAATCCGGGATGGAAGAGTTGGCTTCTGGCCATTTTTCTTATCGGGCCGAGGTTGAAAACATCTTTTATTTCTGCCTTATCTGATCACCCTGGAGGAATGAGAGAACGTAAAGTTCAATCGACCATGGGTTCGATTAACCCATAATGGCCATCCTTCAATCGATAAATGATGTTGAGGTTCTTAGAATTGGCATTCGTGAAAACGAAAAAGTCATTATTCAGAAGGTCCATCTGCATGGCGGCTTCTTCTACGGACATCGGTTTGGCCAAAAGTTTTCTGCTCTTGATTACCTTCGGCTCTCCCCCCTCGTCAAAGCTTTCGGCGGCGTAAACATCCATACGCCAACGTGATTCCGGCAAATAGGAATCCATCTTATGCCGCTTGATTTTTTCTTTATACTTGAGGATCTGTCGCTCCAATTTATCCATCACCAGGTCAATCGCCGAGAACATATCTCCGGTTTCTTCTTGGGCGTTGATGGTGATGCGATTGGCCACCAAGGTAACTTCCGCAATATGGCGGTGCTTTTCTACGATCAAAACCACATTGGCTTCCAGAGGAAAGTCTAAGTATTTTCTTAACTTGGATATTTTTTCTTCTACGTATTCTCGAAAGATCTCTTTGGGTTCCACATTCCGGAAGGTCACAGAAACTTGCATGCTTCCTGCCTCCATTTCGCCGATTTAGATGATTTGCTTCCTCCACGTAGAAGGGAGAACTCCAAGGATTTCCCGATATTTAGTCACTGTGCGGCGGGCGATGAGGATGTCTTGCTTCTTAAGGATCTCCACCAGTTCCTGATCGCTATAAGGCCTCTGCCTGTCTTCCTTGGAGAGGATCTCACGAATTTTCTCTTTGACGCTTTCCGAAGCGATATTCTCCCCCCGGGAGGTATTGATGCTGCTGTTGAAAAAATACTTCAACTCAAAGATCCCCTGGGGGGTGTGCATGTATTTGTTGGAAGTCACCCGGCTGATGGTGGATTCGTGCATGTCCACGTCCATGGCTACATCTTTGAGGATCATGGGCTTCAAAAAGGACACCCCTCTGTCCAGGAACTCCCGCTGAAATTTTACGATCGATTTGGCCACCCGGTAGATTGTCCGCTGGCGCTGATGGATGGACTTGATCAGCCAAAGGGCCGAACGAATTTTCTCGTTGATGTATTCTCTGGCTTCTCCAGTGGATTGGGCCTGCTCCCTGAGGATATCTCGGTAATAGGGATTGATGCGCAGCTTGGGCACGCCATCCTCGTTGAGAACGACTACATACTCATCCCCGACCTTGTAAACGTAAACATCCGGGGTAATGTACAGGATATTCTCATCGCTGAAGCTTCGCCCAGGTTTGGGGTCTAGTTCGCTAATCCGCCGCGTGGCCCGCACTACCTCCTCCAGGGATACTCCCAATCCTTTGGCAATGGCTTGGTAATTTTTTTTAGCCAAGAGGCTGAGGTGATCGGTGATGATTTTCTGTACCAGGATCTCTCCAGGATAAACTTGCTTGGCCTGCAAGAGAAGGCATTCTCGCACATCCCGAGCTGCCACCCCGGGAGGATCAAAGGCCTGAATCTCCTGGATCACCCTTTCCACGGCAGGGATCTCCAACCCACTCTGAGAGGCAATTTCCTCCGGAGAAAGTTGTAGCAGGCCGTCTTCATTGAGATTGCCAATGATTAGGGTACCAATCAGGCGTTCTTCTTCCGTAAAGTTGTTCAGTAGGAGTTGCCAAAAGAGGTGATCAGACAGGGTGGTCTTTTTTGTCAAAAAATTCTCAAACGTTGGACGCTCATCTTCTTCTCCCGACTCTCTGGTTCTGGAGGAATATCCCCTTGTCCCCCAATCCAACCTGGGGATTTCCTTTTCCTCATCGCTCGTTTCTTTGACTTCGGATGGGGAGGGGGTCAAGGTTTCATAATTGGTTTCTAAGGGCTCCGCCTCAACACTGGGCTCGATGACTTCCTCGAGGATCGGGTTTTCTTCCTGCTCTTGCCGTACCAGGTCTACCAATTCCATCCGCGAGAGTTGCAGGAGTTTGATGGCCTGCTGCAACTGCGGTGTCATGATCGGTTGTTGGACTAGCCTGAGGCTCTGGCGGATCTCTAAAGGCATTTGACGGCCACCCTCTTTTTAGCCTTGGCGTGTGACCGAATTTTTTTCACTATTTCTTTCTTCATCGTCACTTCCCCCTCCACCCTTTAGCCTCTAAAACTGAAATTTTTCCCCCAGGTAGATCTCCCGGGCTTTCCGGCTTTGGGCGATCTCTTCTGGGGATCCCCGTTCCAAAATCCTGCCTTCGTTGAGGATGTAAGCGTGGTCGCAGACCCCCAGAGTTTCTCGCACATTATGGTCGGAAATGACTACTCCAATCCCTTTGGCTTTGAGCTGGGCAATGATATTTTGAATATCCAACACCGCCAAAGGGTCAATTCCCGCAAAAGGCTCATCCAGAAGGATGAACAGCGGCGAGGTGACTAAGGCCCGGGTTATTTCCACTCTTCTCCGCTCCCCCCCGGAAAGGGTTAAGGCCTGGCGCTTGGCTAAAGCTGAGATTTTCAGTTCATCAAGGAGAGTGGTCAACCGCCTACCCCTTTCTTCCCGGGAAAGATCCAAAGTCTCCAGGATGGCCAGAAGGTTCTCTTCCACCGTGAGTTTTCGGAAAACCGATGGCTCCTGGGGAAGGTAGGAGACCCCCTTACGGGCCCGTATATACATAGGGGCATGGGTGATCTCTTCTCCTCCTAAGAATACCTGGCCATCTTCTGGCTTGATCAGGCCCACAATCATGTAGAAGGTCGTCGTCTTTCCAGCTCCATTAGGCCCCAATAGACCGATGACCTCCCCTCCCCGGAATTCTAGATCCACGCAGTCCACAGCCCATTTCTCCTCATATTTTTTTTTCAACCCCCGGGCGATCAGGGTAGGAGACGGGGTCATGGGCCCTCTTTCTTTTGGCGCTGAGTTCCTTTCGGGTAAAAAACAACTTCTACCCGTTGATCAGGGCCGCTCTCGATGAAACTCTTATCTTCCCCCAAAAGAACGATGATCTTTTCCCCACTCACCATATCTTTGCCTTGCCAAATCTTGGGCTGGCCGGTGAGGATGATTTTTTGCTCGGGGTTGATAAACACGGCCTTTTGCCCCGTGGCCAGACGATCGCCTTCTTGGATTTTCACATTGCCCGTGGCCACGATTTCTCGGACTTCATTCCCTTCTTCCCTCTTATCGTAGTATACCTGGGCTACATCCGCATAGATCGTCATCTCCCCCTGTCTAGCTACGACGTTGCCCCGGAAGATGATCACCATGTTCTTATTATCCGCTTCCAGTTGCTGGGAGGTAATACGCAGAGGATGGTCAGCACCCTGCATCTCCCCCTTTTTTGTCTGCCCGAGAAGAAAGGGATTCTTTTCTATGCCCCAACTCGCTTCGATGGTTGGCAGGATCAAGGCCAGCACAATCATAGGGAAGATCCGGAGTACTCTTTTCATATCACCTGGCCGATCTTAAAAATTTTTCTACAGCCAACTGCGAAAGGGTAGTGGTGACCTGGCGCAGAACCTTCAAACGCTGATGATCCAGCTCGACAATCAGCCCGATCCCTTCCACCCGAATTTGGGGCCCGTTCATCTCTACGGGGTCTGATGTGCTTAGCTCTCTTTTTTCGGCCTGGTATCTCAACCTTTTCGTGCGCAGATGGTAGCCATCGCTAGAGTCGAGTTCTATTCCGTCAAACACTTCAATCGCCTTGGTCCGGGTGTTGAACTTCCCTTTCTCTCCTCGAAGAATATAGGTTTCGCCATTTTTCCCGAAAAAAGTTGCTTTCACTTTATCCAATATTACGGAGTTTTCTTCTTTGAAATATTGCGCAGTGGCGGCTTCCAGTTCCCACTCTTTTTTCCCCTCCCGTGTTTCGGTGTAGCGCAGTCGGTCGAGCTGCAGATCGGCGGAGGTGGCCCGAACTCTCCCGGGGACATCTCTGCCCTCCGGAGGGGCTAAGGTTCGCCAACCCATCAAAGCTACCAGCCCTATACTTCCGAGAATGATTAGCCCCACAAAGAACCGAATGTTCCTCATTAATTTATTCATAATTCTGCCATAAACTCGCTATCATTCTATCACCCCGCTGGGGGGGTGTAAAGGCCAATTTTGCCGAGGGTTCCAAATAGTCGAAGGGATAAGAGAATGCTGGAAAAGATGGCTCTAAGGAAAATTCTTGAAATATTTTTGGGTTACCCTTTCCCATTTCCCCTGGGCCTTCAGGATCATCTCGCAAACCTCTCGCACAGCTCCTTGTCCCCCAGGACGATGAGTGATGTAATGAGCGTGGGCCTTCACATCCTCCACACTGTCGGCCACTGCCACGGCTAAACCTACGCGACTAAAAACAGGTAAATCCACCAAATCATCACCCACAAAGCAAACTTGCTCGGCCCTGATTTTTTTCTTTCGCAGGATGGCCTCCAGAACCTTGGCCTTATCCAAGGCCTTTTGCTGCAAAAGGTCGATCCCCAACTCTTTGGCCCGGAGGCGTACAGCCGAAGATCTTCTTCCCGACAGAATTCCAACCGCGAGTCCGGCTCTTTGTAAGAGCTTAATCCCATGGCCATCCTTGATGTGGAAGAATTTCAATTCCCTTCCCCCTCCGTCATAGACCACCCGCCCATCTGTGAGAACCCCATCCACGTCCAACAGGAGAAGGCGGATGGATTTGGCTCGCCTCTTCCAATCATTCTGCTTCAAAATCGTTGCCCCTCCTCAGCTTCCCTCTTGGCTACCCGGTCAATGGCGATGAGCTGCTCCAACAGGGGTTTCAACCCATCCAAAGATTGGGAATTTGGTCCGTCACAAAGGGCTGCTGGCGGGTTGGGATGAACTTCCATGAAGAGACCATCGATGCCCACGGCCATAGCGGCCCTGGCCAATGCCGGAATAAACTCGCGCTGCCCTCCGGAAGAAGAATCTTGAGCCCCGGGGAGCTGAAGGCTGTGGGTGACGTCAAATACAACCGGATACCCCATCTCCCGCATGCTCACCAGGGACCGCATATCGGCGATGAGGTTGTTATATCCAAAGGAGGTTCCTCGCTCTGTGAGAATGATGGACTCGTTGCCCGTAGATTGAATCTTCTCGACGATATTCCTTACATCCCAAGGAGCTAAAAATTGCCCTTTCTTCACGTTCACGGCTTTCCCTACCTTAGCCACAGATAGGACGAAATCCGTTTGCCGGCAGAGGAAGGCCGGAATCTGCAAGACATCGAGGACTTCCGCCGCCAGTTTCACCTCTTCGAAGCGATGGACGTCTGAGAGTACCGGAAGGCGCAAGTCGCCCTTTACCCGCCTGAGAATCTCCAATCCCTTTGTTAGACCAGGCCCTCGGTACGAGCCCATAGAGCTCCGGTTCGCCTTATCATAGGAGGATTTGAAGATCAAAGGAATTCCCAGGGATTTCGTCAGGTCTGCCAGAAAATTGGCCGTTTCTAAGCAAATAGCCTCAGATTCGATCACACAAGGACCCGCAATGAGCACGAATGGCCTTCTTCCTCCAAGAGTCACGGGCCCCACGTATACTTCTTTTGCCGCCGGAAAGGGAATCGTATTCACGAATTCTTTCTCCGCTTCTTCCTCTTTTCTCTTAAGGCGGCGTGAATAAATTCCCGAAACAACGGATGAGGAGCTTGAGGTCTTGATTTTAGCTCGGGGTGGAATTGGCAACCCAAGAACCAGGGGTGATCCTGCAGCTCGGAGATCTCCACCAATTTTCCATCCGGAGATAAGCCGCTGAATACAATCCCCTTCTCGGCCAGGAGCTGCCGGTAATTGTTGTTCACTTCGTAGCGATGGCGGTGACGCTCAGAAATATGCAGCTCTTGATATGCTTGGTGGGCCAGCGAACCCTCTTGCAGCACCGCCGGATAGGCTCCCAGCCGCATCGTACCCCCTTTTTCGACGACGCTTTGCTGCTCAGGTAGCAGGGCGATTACGGGATGAGGCGTTCCGGCGTCGAATTCGCTGCTGTTGGCTCCCTCCAAACCGCAGACGTTGCGGGCAAATTCTACAATGGCCAGCTGCATTCCCAGACAGATTCCCAGAAAGGGAATCCGCCTCGTCCGAGCATGGTTCACCGCCATTATTTTTCCCTCGATCCCCCGGTTGCCGAATCCTCCGGGCACTAAAATTCCATCGACCCCGCTCAGGAATCGTTCGCACCCTTCCCTTTGAACGGACTCAGAATCCACATAATGTAGGTTTACCCGGCAGCGATTCGCAATCCCCCCGTGCACCAGGGCTTCATTGAGGCTTTTATAGGAATCCTTCAAATTCACGTATTTTCCCACAATGGCGATGCCTACCGCTCCTCGGGGATTCTTGATGGCCTGGACAATTGCCTCCCAGCTTTCCAGGCGGGGGGCTCGAGTCCAAATGTTCAGCAGCTGGACAATCTTTTCATCCAGTCCTTCCTGGTGGAAAAATACGGGGACCTCATAAATGGTCTCTACATCTTTCGCCGTGAAGACGGCGTCTTTTTCCACGTTGCAGAAGAGGGCGATCTTGGCCTTGATTTCGGGGGGAAGGAACTGATCCGTGCGACACAATAAAATATCGGGCTGGATGCCAATCTCCCTCAGTTTCATGACACTGTGTTGAGTGGGTTTGGTTTTCAGTTCTCCAGAAGTCTTGATAAATGGGATGAGGGTCAGATGGATGTAAAGGGAATTCTGCCGCCCCAAATCAAATTTCAGCTGCCGGATGGCTTCTAAAAAAGGAAGACCTTCGATGTCCCCTACCGTGCCTCCGATCTCGATAACGGCTACATCGGCATCATCGGAGATGGCCAGAATATTCCGTTTGATTTCATCTGTGATGTGGGGAATCACCTGCACCGTTCCCCCGAGATAATCCCCCCTGCGTTCCTTCTTGATCACAGAATAATAAACCTGCCCAGTGGTGAAATTATTCCGCCGGCTCAAACGGGCCGAGGTATACCTTTCATAATGTCCCAAATCCAGGTCCGTCTCGGCTCCATCATCCAGCACAAATACTTCTCCATGTTGAAAGGGATTCATCGTGCCCGGATCCACATTGATATAGGGATCGAGTTTCTGGAGGGTAACTCTTAGCCCCCGCGACTCTAACAGGGCCCCTATAGAAGCCGCTGCCAGACCTTTCCCCAGAGAAGAGAGGACTCCCCCAGTGATGAAAATAAACTTGGTACGTCCCGCTGGGTTCTTCTGCTGCTCCATCAAACCGCACTCCCGTTTTCAGCCCTTTATTCTCAGAGCAATCGTTCTTGAGAAAAGTCGGACGCTTTCTTTCCCAAATGTTCCAGAGCAAGCAAAGTAGCTTTTCGCCCGCGGGGGGTTCGGTCCAGAAATCCTTCCTGAATTAGGTAGGGTTCATAGACGTCTTCGATCGTGTCCTTCTCTTCATTCACCGCCACCGCCAGGGTCTCCAAACCCACCGGTCCGCCATTAAATTTTTCCAAAATGGTCAACAAGAACTTGCGATCCATTTTATCCAAGCCCCGTTCATCAACTTCCAGAAGTCTCAGGGCTTGATCTGCTACCGGCAGATCGATCTTTCCTTGGGCCCGCACCTGGGCGAAATCTCTCACTCGCCGGAGTAAGCGGTTA
>JACRCA010000002.1 GCA_016234425.1 Deltaproteobacteria bacterium
GGAACGGCTGGTGCCCGATTCGTGGTAGCTAAGCAGCTCAGGTCTTCGGGAGGCCTCTGGTTATCCCTTCAGGGAGTCAACCTCTACATGGACCCCGGGGCTGGCGCTCTGGTGCGGTGCCTAGCCAGCAAGCCCAAGCTTGACCCCACGAAGCTGGAGGGTGCGGGCCAGCCAGTTAAGATCCTGGTAGGTGAGGAGTTCGTCAAATATTATTGGGAAAGCTACAAGGTAGCCAAGAAATGGGTGGAGCACGTCCGCGGTAAATAGAAATTTTTAACCACAGAGAGCACAGAGTTGACTAGGCAAACAGCCTGAAGACCAGAGGGCCGAGCAATTGGATTCTTATATTCTCTGTGATCTCTGTGGTTGAAAGAAATTAGAACAACTTGAATCGTCCCTCAAACTCTGGCTGGACTGTCACCTGAGTGAAAACTCGGTCCT
The DNA here is from genome assembly GCA_016234425.1 of Deltaproteobacteria bacterium. Lineage (GTDB taxonomy): Bacteria > Desulfobacterota > SM23-61 > SM23-61 > SM23-61 > JACRCA01. The sequence continues at coordinate 442 of JACRCA010000002.1, forward strand.
GTTCCTCTCGGATTGCCGCCATTATCCATAGAAAAGTAGTCGCTGTCCCGGGCGCGGCCACATTGTAATGATATCCCTTCTTAATGGCCACAGCATCTCCTTCACGAACCATAGCCACGATCTCGGCATTGTCAAAATCCCAGTAATTCAAATGGATGGCGAAGTTCGGAGCGGGCATGTCCACGTATAGATAAATCTCCTCCTTAGCCTCAGAGTGATCATGGGGCGGCCAGCTGGTCCAATTTCCTTCTTTGCTCATGGTCACGCCTGCCAAAAGTCTCCCAGCCTTTACGTTTGCCTCCCCGATTAAGGTGTGAATGGTCCGCGAATAAGGCTCGAACCCGGCCCGATTGACCAGTTTTGGATCTTTCAACACCTCGGCAAAGGGCACAAACTGGACCGCGTATTTTTGGGAGACTGGAGCAGCGCATTCAGCCAGATCGAAGAAGCCAGAAGAACTGATGCGGCAGCGGGTTTGCACCGGCAGGTAGAGGGCATCATATTTTTTCATCCCGAAGCGCTGCCCATCGACTTCGACTACCCCCTCTCCCCGAAGACAGATGAGCCCAATTTCTTCACCGTTCGTTTCGATGGAAATCAGAGCCTCGCCTTCCGAGAGGACAATGCGTCCATACCTCAGGTACTGAAGCCCGGTGTTGGATTGATCGATCAGGCGCTTCCTGCCTTTAACTTGATGCGTTTGCCGAAACAGCCATGAATGAGTCGTTTTCCCCCCTTGCATTATCTGCACTCCCCAAACTCCCTTCCTTACTTGAGGTGCTTTCTCATCAATTCCAGATAATCCTCCCGGGGGGGAGAAAAAATGTCGATGCCTTTAAACCCGGTAGGAGTCCGGCCTCCATGCTCGACGTTCGGGGGATGGACGCAGACATCTCCCTTCTTCATCAAGAAGGTTTCCCCCTCGACGATATGCTCTTCAGATCCCTCCAGGATGATGAGAACCTGCTCTGAGGGGTGCCGGTGCAGCGGAAAGCTGGCTCCCGGAGGCTGTTCGATGAAACTGAGGAGTACATTTTGCCCGGCAATAAACCGGGTCCCTACCTTGTCGGTCAGCGGGACCAGAGGAATATCCTCGATGTGGTAAAGATACTTCAATTTCTTCTCCGGCATTTTTCCCTCCTTTCAATCGATTTTCTCTTTTGCAGCGACAGCAGCCATCCGCTCTTCCCTCTCCATTGCCTTTTTGATCCGATAATAGGAGGTGATGATCACGAATATTCCTATGATAATAAAAGCTGCACTGATCGGTCTGGTGAAGAATATCAGTGGATCACCATGAGAAATGATCAGAGACCTTCGCAGGTTCTGCTCAGCCATGGGGCCGAGGATCAGGGCAAGTAGGATAGGGGATCCAGGGAATCCATAATAGTTCATGAAGTAAGCGATGATCCCGATGATAAGCGAAACACCCACGTCGAAAAAACTGAAGCGCATCACGTAAGAACCGACGACACAAAGAAGAAAGATGATCGGAGTCAGGACCCGCCGGTCAATGTTGATGATCCTGGCAAAGAAACGAAGCCCAGCCAATCCCACTCCCAGCATCACAAATTGGGCCAGGATCATTCCAGCGAAGATGGGGTAGACCACCTCCGGGTGATCCCTGAACAAGAGAGGTCCAGGCTGAAAATTATGGATCGTCAAGGCCCCCATTAAGACAGCTGTCACCGCATCTCCTGGAACCCCCAAGGTCAGCATGGGTATCATGGCTCCTCCCGTCGCCGCATTGTTCCCAGTCTCTGGTGCGGCCACACCTTCGAGAATTCCCGTCCCGAACTTTTCGGGGTTTTTAGATGACCTGCGCGCCTCCCCATAAGAAACAAAAGCGGCAACATCACATCCGGTTCCAGGCACAGCACCAATGAAGGTCCCAATCCCTGCGGATTTCAGCATGGTCTTAAAAACACTTTTAATCTCTCTTAATTTTGGAATAATGTTCTTCACTTCTGATTTGATTGAAGGGAGGGTCAATATTTTCTCGATTCCCTGAAATACTTGGGAATACCCGAAAAGCCCGATCAGGGCTGGAATAAAGGTGATACCTCCAAGAAGTTCTATAGATCCAAACGTCAGCCGTGGGGCACCTGAAAGGGGATCGAAACCGATCATGGTAATCATCAATCCGAAGATCCCCGAAATCAAACCCTTCAGGATGGATTTCCCGGAGACCGTGATAATGATGCCGAGCCCAAAAAAAGCTAAAGCAAAAAACTCCGGGGGTCCAAACTTTAAGGCCATCTTGGCAATTTGTGGGGAGCAGAAGGTCATGATCAGAGCCCCCAATGTTCCCCCAAAGAAAGAGGCGATGGTAGCCATACCAATCGCTTTACCCGCCAATCCCTTTTTACCCATGATATGCCCATCCAAAACAGTAGCAGCAGCAGATGGCGTGCCCGGAACACCGATCAGAATGGCGGAGATCGATCCCCCATAAATTCCCCCAGAAAAAATTCCTAAGAGCATTAGCAACCCTTGAACCGGGTCCATACCAAAGGTGAAGGGGATCAGAAGAGCTACTCCCATGGTTGCGGTGAGACCGGGGAGGGCCCCCACGATAATCCCCGCTGTCACGCCGATGAAAACAAAAAAGAAATTGGCCGGATGGAACATAACTTTTCCAAAAGCCTCAAAGAGGAGATCGAATTGCATTTTCAACCCTTTTAATCCCCCCAACCCCCCTTTAGTAAAGGGGGGAGAGGGGGGATTTTAATTAGAATAACCATCCTTCTGGTAATGGAATGATTAAAAAATATCTGAATATCGCCCAGACTATTACAGAGGTGGCCAGAGAGCTGAATATCCTTATAAGGATTCCCCTCTGTTTTAAAAAGGTCATTAAGATGAAAAGAAAGACAAAGGTGGCGGTGGCAAACCCCAAGATGGTTGTAAGAAAAAGGTA
>JACRCA010000072.1 GCA_016234425.1 Deltaproteobacteria bacterium
AGTTCCTGAAGACGTCCTCAACCCAGAGGTACTGAAAAGCCTAAAGCTAAAAGGTTAGAGCAAAGATCATAGAGAAAAATGAAATGCGGTGATGTAGATTTGATTTAACAATCGCTTCCGGAAGTTTCAATTTGACCTGACTATCCGTTCACTCTAACCGCTCAAACCTTTGAGGACCCCTTTCCTCAATGACGGAGTATTTCAGGAAAAAATTGGATCCCAGGTACCTGGACTTATCCGCTCGCAAAACCTAGATCAGCACCTTTTCCATCCAGCTTAGCTTGATCAGCTAAATGCGGCTCAAGTCACTGACCCCAAGGTGATATTTTTTATCGGCCATTATGATATGGGAGGGGGGAACATCCAGCGCCCGGTCTTCTCCGAAAAAGGCAATCCGCTTTACCTGGAGGAGATGGGCGCCTACAGCATCCACCGACACAGGATCGGTTCCCACGATCAGCCCCTTATAGGGCCAAACGTACCGAGTGTCGAAAAAATTGGCTCCCCTTCCATAAAATTGCGGCGTGAGGGCGCTGAGGATATTCAGGCGGGTCTTCCCTTGCACGATGGGGTAAGTCCAAATTTTGCCCAGGGCTGAACAAGCTTCATCATGGTAGGACGACCGGTTGGGGACAAACTGGATGTAATTTTTCAGGCAGGTCCCAACCCCGGACCAATGATGGGTCCTCAACGGCCGCACATTGACCAGCGCCGTGGCCTTAAGGAAGATCGGGTTATTTAGGAGTCCCCGGTCAGCGATGTCCATATTCTCTTCTGCCACTCCCACATCCAGCAGCCGGCGTTTGATGGCTCCTTCCAACGCTTTGGGAGTCGGCAGCTTCCCCCACTCATTGCTTTTTACTCCCACCACATCCGCACTCTTGATGAGCTTCCGCCAGGCTTCCAGGGAGTCATCGGTTCCGAGGAGAGTCTTAACCGCTTCATCCAGCATGAATTGCAGGATCTCCGGCATTTTTTCCGGTTGCGCCAGCACCTCAGCATTCCGAATGAGGACCACTTTTGCCGTTGGTTCTGCCTGGGCTTCTCCCAGGATCCCGGATCCCAAAGCAGCGGCCACGGCGGCTCCAGCTGCACCGCGTAGAAAATCCCTGCGGGTGAAGATCTTTTCTTCCATCGAACTCAACTCCTTTCTTTTTTATGGGCAATTCAAAGAGTAAAAAAAGAATGGTACCCCCTGAATTACCCATGGTTCCGTCTTTTTCCAGACCTCCTAATATATTAAGGATAGGAAACATTCCTCAAAAAATCAAACTAAACGATTATAGCTGCATCTTTTTCTTGATCGACCTGCAAAATGTAAAATAGGACAGTTTTCTCCAACATTCTCATACGGAATCCCAACTTCTTCCTTAAACCAATGATTGACAGGTTTTGCCAAAGCGTGTAGATTTCGGCTCATATTCGATGAAGGGTGTTAATAATGGATAGTCACCAAATTAAATGGAATGAGCAGATAGCCAAGAAAGTCATCGAACAGCTGGACAAACGGGGCATGGAGGGAAGTTACGCCGCCACCGCCGCCCAGGCGAAAGAAGAGATTATTGCTATGATACCCCAAGGTTCTAAGGTCTATCGTTGCGGCTCGATGACAGCAGTATCTATGGATCTTTGGCAAAGGATTGCAAAAATCCCCCGTGTTGAGATCATTGACCCCTTCCAGCCTGGACTCTCTTTTGAGGATTCCCTGGAACGCAGGCGAGAAGGCCTAACGGCTGATCTGATGATCACCAGTACCAATGCCATTACTGTAGATGGAAAGTTAGTCAATCTCGATGGATTGGGAAACAGGGCGGCGGCAATGATTTTTGGTCCCCAAAAGGTCATTTTGGTTGTGGGTATGAATAAAGTTGTTCCAGATGTAGACTCGGCCATCTCCAGGACCAAAAACTACTCTGCTCCAGTAAATGCGATGCGGATGAACATCCCAACCCCTTGCGCAGAAGACGGGATTTGTGTGGACTGCAAAACTCCTGCCCGGATATGTAACATTTGGAGTATCATCGAAGGTCAGAGGATCAAAGGCCGCATCCATGTGAAGCTTGTAGGTGAGAACCTAGGGTATTAAAAGGAATCAATTAAGAGCCTGGGCAAGGCTATGTCACCTTTATGCCGGACGCCGTTTAGGCAGTAAACAAGAACCCTATTAATTTACGGCTCAATAAGCCTTGAGGTTTAGATATCATTTCGAAATCATGGCTTTACGGAAAGTTTCGATTTTGCCAAGCTGTACGCAGTTTTAGGGGGGCAATACTGCCTCAAAATATGGTATTTTCTTATGATCCTATGGTTAAAATAGACGCAGGGGTACGTCCAAGAATCCTCTTGACAGCAATATCAGTCTTGGTAGCATTCAATAATAAACCCTCACTGAAAAAAATCTGGGGGAACGGCTCATTTCAGTATGCGACAAAGGAGAAAACTGGTTACATCCTTCGTCTGCATTTCCTTGATTTTCAGCCGATCAGGTCCATCTGGATTCGGGATTAAATTACCTACCTGGAAGAAAAGGCTGAAATATATTTCAGATGACTAAATCATAGGAGGATTACGATGGTCAATCCAGCAAAAGTTGTTTTAAAGATTGTCTCTGTGAAGGGAACCTGTAACGCTGGGCACAAGGTGGGACAGGAATTCGATTTGAGTAAGGAATTTACTTTAGGGTACAGGGAAGATGGAAAGGCCCTTTGCCCTTCGGCCTTCCATGCGGTTTTTCCCTCGTGGCGCGTGCTCCGTTTCGGTGGGGAAATGCCCTGGGAAGAAAACAAAGACCTTGCCCATGTGGCCTGCCCAGATCCAGTTAACCCCTTGGTCATGGAGTTGAGGAGAATTCGAGATTAGGATGACCGATTTATCTTCTGCTGCTATGAATCGCACTTTTTCTGCGACATAAAAAGTTGCGATTTGAAGAACATATCTGCATCAAGCCGCCCTTCTGAGCGGGTTTCCATTTTGGCAAGGTATCTTTCAAGAAAAGGGGGACGTTCGTGCAGAAATTGCCTAGCGGCCTCCCATACAATTCACCGGACATTCTTGCTCCCTAAGGAAAGCTGGCGGGTAATACAGGAATTCGTAACCCCCAGGTATCGCGCCACCTCGGCCCCAGAATACCCATGAACCATTACCGCCAGCCGCGATAACTCCTGCCGCACCCCCACAACTGCATGCCTGCGACTACCCGCGACCGCAACTCCTTCAAATTCACCCCATGTTCTTTACAAACCCCCTCCGCCAGAGACAATAAATTCACTTTCTTCTGTCCTACTCTCAAATCCTCATTTCCCATATCCTCCGATTCAGCCAATATTGCCTCCACAAAATCCCTATCCCCTAATATCCTCTCATCCGATGCCCGCTTCTCCCCTCGCCCGCGCAAAGCGATTACCGATGACCAACCCCCTAAACTCCTTACCAAACCTCCCCCAACTAACTCCGGCCTTCTCCCCAAGGAAATTCCTTCCTCCACAAACCTCAAATAATTTCGCCGCCCTCTTCTCCCCCCTCCAAAATACGAGAAAACATGATCCCTATTCTGCCATCCTCTCCCATCCATATTCCCCATCAAAGCAGAGTGACCTGACCAAGGGCAATCATTCAATTCTCGGAGATCTTTGACTACCCCAGCCCGCAGCAAATTCAAATGGACATAACGAACCAACTCCGCCAAATAAGCATCCTCCTGGCACACGATGGATTTATACCGATTCTGAAAAAGATGACCATGCCTCCTATGCCGCTTATTGAAATTCACTGCATACCCAGTTAGCAACTTCCGCATGCTGGAAGACAACGGCCGCTTCTTGGTTTTACAGAGTATATGAAAATGGTTGGGCAGAATGGCCCACGCATAGATATCCATCGAGTCCTCTTGCACCAATTTCCCTAAGCGCTTGATAAAATCGAGTCGATCCTGATCATCGAGAAAGATCTTCCGTTTCTCGATCCCCCGCCCCATCACATGGTGCAAAACCCCGGGCGCACCTAATCTGGCTGATCTCGGCATGGTCACAATATGAACTATCTTCTATCCCCTGCCAAGCACTTTCTGGACGAACGTCCCCCTTTCGAATAAGATGTCCCCCTTTCGAAGCACGGGGCTGGCCTGGATGTTCACACCGTCGAGCCACCCACTTTTCGGGAGCTTATTGAATTGGAAAATGTGGTTACCACACCCCACAGCGCCGGCTTGAGCCGGGAGGCCTCCTATGCTATGGCCATGGAAACGGTTCGGAA
>JACRCA010000073.1 GCA_016234425.1 Deltaproteobacteria bacterium
GAAAAGGTAATCACTTTCTTTACGGCAGTTACTTATATATCTGTCTTGCACGTGGTTGGCTTTTTTGCCGCCTCCTTCCTGTTTATCCTGCTCTATGTCTGGGGATTCGAACGCCGGGGGTTCCTCAGGCCTCTTCTGGTTGCGGCAGCCTGCGCGGGTGGGGCCTATATCGTCTTCCAAATGCTACTGTCCGTCTCTTTTCCTCGGGGTTTCCTGATGTAATCTGGCTATGGGAGTTCTTCCGTGAGCGTGAACCTGATCGATGTCCTGGCAAGTGTATTCAGCCTGAAAAATCTACTCATTTCAGCAGCAGGAGTGATGGTGGGCAATATATTCGGCGCCCTTCCAGGACTGACAGCGGCCATGGGCATCGCCATTTTACTGCCTTTGACGTTTGGAATGAACCCGGCCTCCGCCCTCATCCTGATGGGCGCAATATTTGCCGGGGCCATGTGGGGCGGGTCTGTATCAGCCATCCTGATCAATACTCCAGGAACTCCTTCAGCAGCCGCAACCATCCTGGATGGCTATCCGATGGCCAAAAAGGGAATGGCTGCAGACGCCCTGCGGGAGTCCGTATGGTCATCCTTTATTGGAGGTATTTTGGGGGTTATAGCCCTCCATCTCTTCGCTCCTCCCCTGGCGATGATTTCATTATGGTTTGGGCCGCCAGAATATTTCATGCTGGCCCTTTTTGGCATGACGATCATCGCCGCGCTCAGTGAGAAGGCCCTGATCAAGGGGTTCCTTGGTGGTTTCCTGGGATTGCTGATTGGCACCATCGGCATGGACCCCCTGCTGGGAGTGCCCCGATTTACTTTCGGGGTAGCCAATCTGGTGGACGGAATTGAACTCGTGCCGGCCTTGATCGGGTTGTTTTCCATTCCGGAAACCTTTGAGATGATCCGCAGCCATATAAAAAAGGAGGCCCAGCGTCTGCCCTCTTTGAAGAATATCCGGCTGGGTTTCCCCACGCTCAGGCATACGGTTCGCATGATGCCAGTTTACCTTCGATCCTCGATCATCGGCATCATCATTGGAATCCTTCCGGGGGCGGGAGGTAGCATTGCCAGTTTCATGGCCTACAACGAAACCAGAAGGACCTCCAAGCATCCTGAGTTATTCGGTACAGGAGTAATCGAAGGCGTGGCAGCGCCGGAAGCCGCCAACAATTCTCTGTGCGGCGGAGCGTTAATTCCCATGCTCACTCTGGGGATTCCCGGAGATTCTGTCGCAGCTATCATAATGGGAGGACTTATGGTCCACGGGCTGCTGCCCGGAGCAGAATTATTCACCAAGCATGCCCACGTCACCTACACCTTTATCATCGCCCTTTACATGGCCAATATCTTTATGCTCTTTTTCGGCCTTTATTGCGCTCCCTTTTTTACAGTAGTCACCGATATGCCCAAGCATATCCTGGCAGCGGCCGTGATCCTCTTGACAACCATCGGTTCTTTTGCCATCCGGGAGAATATTTTTGATGTCTATGTTATGCTGGTCTTCGGAGTCCTGGGATATCTGATGAAGGCCCATGGGTTTGACCTTCCACCGGTTGTCTTGGGGATCATTTTAGGTCCCATGATGGAAAAGGGGCTTTATGGGACCCTGGCGATCAGTGAAGGCGAAAACCTAATCTTCTTCGTTCTGTCCCGGCCGATCTCCGTTATCCTTCTCATACTGACAATCATTTCTCTGGGGATTCCCTTGTACCGACAGATGAAGCTCGGCCAAACGATCTTTGACAGAGCCGGATAAGCTATGGAATCTTTGAATAATGGAATAAAAGAGAAATGGGTCCGATATGATCCCCCGATTTGAGGGAGAATAAGAAGATGCCCAAAGTGATCATCATGACCAAGAAGTTTGCTGAAGTTTCCAGAGATCCGATCAAAGCGCTGAAGGAAGCAGGATTTATTGTCGAGGAAAAAGACTATGACCGGGTAAGCTCAGCAAAGGAAGACGAAGTCTGCCGGGTTATCCAGGGTGCAGACGCTTTGATCGTGACCGCAATGTTTCCGGCCACACGGAAAGTGATCGAGACTGCGGACCGGCTGAAGATGATCGCCATTCGCAGTGCAGGGTTCGAGGGGACAGACCTGAAGGCTGCCACAGAGAAGGGAGTTATCGTAACCCACAACCCAGGGGCGAATGCCGATTCTGTGGCTGACATGACGGTTGGGCTGATGCTGGCCGTTTCTAAGAAAATTGTCCAGAAAGATCGCGAGATGCGCAAGGACATCTATAACCGGGAAGGAGGGGAAGATCTATACAGAAAAGTGGTGGGCATCATCGGCCTGGGAAACATTGGAAAACGGGTGGTCAAAAGGCTCCAGGGTTTTGAGGCCAAAGTAATCGCGAATGACATTGTGGACTACCCCGAGTTCAGAAAAAAATACAATATCCCCTACTACTCGAAAGAAGAACTGCTGCAAATTTCCGATTTTGTAACCCTGCATGTCCCCTTGGATGATTCTACTTGGCTGATGATCGGAGAAGATCGATTGAAGTTGATGAAAAGGACTGCCTATCTCATCAATACGGCTCGGGGGCAAGTCGTGGATGAACAGGCTCTTTATAAGGCTTTGGTAAATGGCTGGATCGCCGGGGCTGGCCTGGATGTTCACACCGTCGAGCCACCCACTTTTCGGGAGCTTATTGAATTGGAAAATGTGGTTACCACACCCCACAGCGCCGGCTTGAGCCGGGAGGCCTCCTATGCTATGGCCATGGAAACGGTTCGGAA
>JACRCA010000074.1 GCA_016234425.1 Deltaproteobacteria bacterium
CATCTGCACCTCAAAAGCCCGGCGAATGGCTTTGGCTGCCTGGTTGATATGCTTCACGTCGTGGATGGAAACGCGAGCGATGTAAGCCTCCGGTGAAACCATGGCCAGCATTTCCGCCATGCGCAGGGGATATCCACCCGTGCGGGGGTCACGGCCACCGGGAAAGCTGGTCGTCTTCTGGCCTAAGAGAGTAGTGGGAGCCTGCTGACCGCCCGTGGCCCCGAAGACTGCGTTATTCACATAGATCACTGTGATCCGTTCGCACCGGCTGGCCGCATGGACGATCTCCCCTGTACCGATTGCCGCCAGATCTCCATCTCCCTGATAAGTAAATATAATACATTCGGGTGCTGTTCGTTTCAAGCCAGTGGCCACTGCTGGTCCACGCCCATGCAAACCCATAGTCATGTCGCAAGCAAATTGCTTCCAGTTCCTCACCGAGCAACCTGCGGAGGTAACCCCAATGGACCTGTCCACAATGCCTAAATCGTCCATGGCCTCGCCGACGAGACGTTGCACAATCCCATGTCCACAACCTGGACAGTAAGGATAGGGAAAGTCAGTAAGAGAATCGGGTCTTCCAAACACTTTTTTCATTCAAGAAACCCCCAAGAAAATCAAATTCCAAAAACCCAAATTCTAACAGTTTGCGGAAAAACCCCCGTGTCTGTCACTCCCGCGAAAGCGGGAGTCCAGACTCCGTCCCTGCGAAAGCAGGGAACCATTGAAGAGGAAGTGGATTCCCGTTTTCACGGGAAACCCTGGATTCCTGCTTCCGCAGGAATGACAAAAATATGCCCTGAAAGACTTTTTCAGCAAACTGCTAAATTCCAAAAAGCGGTTTGTCACGTTTCGGATTTTGAATTTTGGAGTTTATTTGACATTTGGAATTTCAAATTTCACCTGAGTCCTTTTATCAACTTTTTTATCTCTTCATATACTTCATCCGGGTAGATAATTTTTCCGCCCCCCTGGCCCAGGTGATGAATGGGAAAATCCGGCCCCACTACCCTCTCCAAGTCTTCCTGCATCTGACCGGCATTCATCTCCACATCAAGAAAAGCTTTGACTTTGGGCCGAATCTTCTCGAAGGCTTTCCGGGGAAACGGCCAGAGGGTGATCGGCCGGATCATCCCCACCCGCAACCCTTCGGCCTTGGCATCCTGCACCGCCTCCAGGGACACGCGAGCCGCGCTCCCGAAGGCGACCACCACCAGTTCCGCTCCGTCGAGTAAGATTTCCTCCCAGCGCTGCTCTCTTTCCGCTATCTTGCGGTACTTTTCAGCCAGCTCTTGATTGAGCTGGATGAGTCCCGGATCATCGAAAGGAGCGGCGTAGATCATCTTCCGGGGTCCATTCCCTTTTCCCCGCAAAGCCCAAGGCTTATCGGGAATGGCCAGCGGTTTCACTAGGTCAAAATCCACAGGCTCCATCATCTGCCCCAGCATCCCATCCATCAGGATGATCACTGGGTTACGGTATAGATCGGCCAAATAAAAAGCCAACGTGGCTAAATCAGCCATCTCCTGGGTAGAAGCCGGCCCAAGAACGATAGCATGGTAATCTCCATGTCCTCCGCCTTTGGTAACCTGCCGGTAATCCGATTGTGCTGGGGCGATCCGTCCCAACCCCGGGCCTGCCCTGGTGACGTCCACCACCACGCAGGGAACCTGTCCGGCGGCCAGGGTGGTCAATCCCTCAGACATCAGGCTGATCCCCGGCCCAGAAGAAGAAGTCATGGCCCGCGTGCCAGTGCAGGCAGCACCCCAGATCATGTTTATGCCAGCAACCTCACTTTCGCACTGCAAGAATATCCCTCCAATCTGGGGGAGCCGCTTGGCCATATATTCAAAGAGTTCATTCTGGGGAGTAATGGGATATCCAGTGTAAAATCTACAACCTGCGCGGATGGCACCTTCGGCAATTGCTTCATTTCCGCGCATGAGTTCTAAAGCCATATCAAAACCCTCCATTTCAATGGCAGATTTCAGATTGCGGATTTTGAATTGTAAAAAACATTCTTTTGATTGTGGATTTTCATTCCGCCTTCCGCAGTCCGCATTCCGAAATTAATCTACCATTTTTCTGGGGCCAGAATCTTTTTGATCTCCTCCATCGAGGACCCTTCTTCGATCGCTTCGATGATCCGGGCTTCTTTCTTCAAAGCTTCGATAGCTCGATCGAGCACAATTTTAATGAATTTTTGGGGAACAAAGACGACCCCAGAATCATCGGCTACAACGAGATCTCCAGGCGATACCGATACCCCGCCGCACACCACAGGGCCGTTGATCTCTAAGGCTTCGAAGCGGAATTTACCCGTGATAGGGGTAACCCCTCGTGACCATACGGGGTAGTCGAGGGTTCTCATTTCTCCGACATCACGCACGCCGCAATCCACGACATTGCCTGCCAGTCCATATTTCTTCGCAACCAGGGTTGAAAGGCCGCCCATGGCCGAGATGTCTCCTCTTCCCCCGCCGTCGATAACTACAACATCCCCTGGTTCAGTTAGAGCATAGGCATCCCGATCGGCTAACTTGGCCTTGGCTTTCTCATGGAAGGATTGCCCGGGAGTCAGGCGCTCGGGGGCGTATTTCAAAGTAATGGCTGGCCCAGCGATCTTCTTTTCGGGGATGACAGGCCTGAGTACCGATCCCGGAATTGCCCCTGCGATTCCCAGGGAATCGAGGATGTCGGAGATCGTGGGAGTAAGGCCATCATAGGTGAGAAGCTCTTGCAACAGGGATTTCGGCGGCCTGAGGATCTGCCAAGTCACAATTCGTTCCGCGGGAATTAAACCCATCAGCCGCCGCCTGTATCTTTCCGGGATCTTCCTCATCTTTTGCCTTCCCTTTCAAATCGATGAAAGATCAATTGATTGGGAGAAATCCAATATATTTTTAACTTTTTTCATGAACTCTTGTCAAAGAGAAAAAGCAGTTTCCCCTCTGCCCGCCTTAGACATAAGGAAGGATTGTGTATAAGGAAGCCCTTGCCCACCTTCACTTTTACAGAATCGCTATTCGTGGCCCGGGGTTCGGGGCGATGAGCGCGGGCAGCATCGGCCGGGAAAAAGCCTTTCTCAAAGATTCCAGCCAGGTCTCCGCAGAATGAGGCCGGGTGCCTTTTCCGCCCCCATCCCTGAAACGACCAGCGCCTCATGCTGCCAAGCGAAGCGCCCTGAACCCCCGGGCCTGGCAGGATCATCCAGCGCTGGATGCGGGCGGGAGGGTGATTCTCTCGGGATCACAAGGCGTTAGTTCTTCCATCGGCAGGGGCGGGGCTTCAGCCGAGGATGCCCTGGAGTCCTCCGCTCCCGCCTTTCCTTGGCGGAAGGGAAGTGGGGACTCTGGAGATATCCTTTTCCCGCCGATGCTCCCTCCTTCATCACCCTCCCGCCCGGTTAATGAGTGATCATTCGTAACCTCAAAAA
>JACRCA010000062.1 GCA_016234425.1 Deltaproteobacteria bacterium
ATCTCGATGAAAGCCAGACCCTTCTTACGGATCCCCTTTTCGATGGCTTGAATGCACTGTTGAGGATGCGCCGTGGTCCAGCGGGCTACATAACTGGCCCCCGCAGTTACAGCCATTTCGCAAAGATCAAAAGCATTCTCCACATTCCCATAAGGAGAAGTAGTTGATGGAATCCCTCGGGGAGTCGTCGGTGAGGATTGACCTCCGGTCATTCCATAAAGCCCATTGTTCATGCAGATTAAGGTCATGTCCAAGTTCCGTCTGCAGACATGGATGAAATGGTTTCCTCCGATAGCCGCAGCATCTCCGTCCCCAGTGATGACAATGGCTCTCAGTTCCGGCCTGGCCAGAATTGCCCCTGTGGCTACTGCCGGTGCCCTGCCATGCAGGGACCAGATGGCATCAAAACCCAGATATTGGGAGGTCACGCGGGCCGAGCATCCAATCCCGGAAATAAAGCAGAAGCGATCGCGGAGAATCCCCCCTTTTTTGATCAAATGATCGACGGCATTCAATGCATAGTTCAACACCTGACCGATGCCGCAACCAGGGCAGAAGATAGTAGGCAAACGGTCGCCGTAAACCCCGGTCTCTTTCAAATATTGCAGCATAGGGTGTCTCATCTTCAATTCCCCTAACCACAGAGGGCACGGCGCGGCAGAGCCGCACGCTATCCCAGAAATCCCCCCTGCCCCCCTTTGCAAAGGGGGGTTGGGGGGATTTCAGAGTTAGTTTCCAAATTAAACTTTCTTAATAAAATTTCAAGATTTTGCACGTTAGGAGTACAGAGGATTTCTCCGTGAACTCTGTGGTTTCATATTTTATCCTTTTTTAATGGAAATTTTGACATTACCTCCAGGCCTTACACTTGAAAGTTGTCCAGAATTCGGGCAGCATCGTCGAGATCTTCTAAATGCCACATGAGGTCCAAACTCACTTGGATTTGGGCTGGGGTAAGCAGATCGCGAGCGAGTCGGCGAAACTTGCCTTCCACTGCCTCGTCAGTCCATTCTTGCCGAAGCTCATCCAGGGTAAAGACCTGGTGAACGGTGTGAGAGTTGCCGTCTTGAGTATCCACTTTGATGCGACAATTGAATTTGCCCGGGGACTGCTTGGTGAATTCGGGGTCCTCATCAATCCGGATTTTGCCCATCATATCTCGAATATCTTTATCCATAAATCTTTGTCGGGTATAGCTCTCCACGGTAACATCCCCATCAATTAAGGCGGCGGCTACCACAAAGGGCATGCTATGGTCGGCGGTTTCTTTGGTTTCGGGTGCCCAAACTTCCGGAGTGTTTTTTGCTACCGCAGCAGGAGCGCGAGTTGTCCAGACGTGAACTGACTTGATTTCACTCGGGGAAACTTTCTTTCTTACCTCCAGAGCAACCTTGATAGGCACCTGCATAGCATCCCGTGCTGGATAAGGCTTCAGGATGGAACGTTCCACGGCGAATTGCACTCCATTTCCCCCCAGGGGTTCGATCTCGACGGTATCGACCAGGGTATTTAGTCCGTTTTCGCCCTCGATGGTTTCTGTCGGGCCGGTTATTCCCACGCGGGCCATTAAGGCAGCAAAGATTCCTTGGCGGGCAGAAACCCCCGCATAAACTTCCTTATACATGGAGTGCTCTCCGGTGAGTCTTGACCCCAAATTGATATTCGCTACCAGGGCCATGGAGGCTGCATCGCTAAACTGCTCCTTGTTCAAACCTAGAATTTTTCCGGCTCCCATTGCGCTGCCGAGAGTGGCGGCCAACGCGCAGGGGTCTGGATTCCAATCTTTCATGGTTCCGATCTTTTCGCTGAAGAGAACCCCCATTTCATAGGTCAAAGCGATGCTGGTAATGAGTCGCTTTCCGTCAGCATGAACCGCTTCAGCCATGGCCAGGCCAGCAGGAATGGCGTCACTGGTATGAGTGGCCCGCTTGATGCGGTAGGAGTCATTGAAGTCAGCGGTTCGGACCATGGTGCTGTTGACGAAGGCGGCCATCTCCGGTGTGGTCCGAAAAAGGGACCCGATAACCCGGGCAGTTAGACCTGACTCCATTGGGAAACAGAGGCTACGGACAATCTTGCAGGGTTCCCACAAATAGGCGCACAGGGCACAGCCCATCGTGTCGATGAACTTGTGTTTTACGGCTCGGATGGCGCTGGCCGGCAAGTCTTCGTAGGGAAAAGATGCGGCGTAGCTACCGATGCGTTCAAGAATTTTATCCATCAAATTTACCTCCCCGGTAATAAGAAATTCATGGCTATATATTCTTTGGTCTAAACAGTATTTCTCACCCTCCTTGGGAAATTCTGCTGTGGGTTTCTTTTCTTCTGCGCCTCAGCCAAGGGAAGAGGATGGAAAAGAGAATGATCCCCCACAGAATGGCCGCAACCGGTCGAAAGAAAAAGATGTCTGCGCTCCCCCCGGATACCGAAAGAGCGGTGGTAAATGATTTCTCCGCAATCGGGCCCAGAATCAGGCCGACGACAGCCGTTACTGGTGGGCATCCCCAGACTTTAAGCCCATAACCCAACAAAGCGCAGGCCAGCATGATACCGACATCGAAGAAGCTATAATGAACCGCGTACACTCCGATCACGGCCAAGACCAGGATTACACCGGCTAAGATCGAGTTTTTGATTTGGCAAAGCTTGCAGGCTGGGCCCACGATGAGCAAACCGATAAGAAGCTGGAGCCAGCTGGCAGCCAGAAGTCCCACCAGAAAAGTTCCCATTACGTCCGGACTTCGCTCGAAAACTCCCGGCCCGGGGCGTAAGCCCTGCATCATGACCCCGGCAAGGATGAGCGCCGCTGTTGAACTGCCGGGGATTCCTAATGCCAGGGCAGGTAGAAGAGCTAAGGGGACTACGGAGTTATTGGCCGCCTCGCAGGCGATGACCCCTTCGGGAATTCCGGTACCAAAACGTTCCGGGTGGCGGGAGTGTCGTTTAGCCTGATCGTAGGCCACAAAGTTAGCGACCGCCGCTCCTTCGCCCGGTATGAAACCAATAACGCCTCCGATAAACGTGGATAAATAAGTATCTTTCCAGTACTTCCCGAAAATCGTATCCCAGGTATCGCTTAAAATTTTCCGCAGGCTAAATTTTACTTCACTGACCGCCACAAGCTCACCGGATTCCTTTTGTACCATGGTAAAACATTCCGAAAGCGCCAGCAGACCCACCAGGGCTGGTACGAGGGGAATGCCTTCATATAACTGGTAAATCCCGAAGGTAAACCGGTCATGCCCGACTACAAAATCAGCCCCCACGGTGCCCAGCAAGAGCCCGATGATCCCACCCAAAAGTCCTTTGATAGAATCCTTACCGGCCAGGTTGCCCAGAACCATAATGCCCAACAGAGTTACTAAGAATATCTCTGCGGGGCTGATTCGGGCCGCATAAAAGGAGAGAATGGGTCCGGTAATGCAGATAAATACCCCGCCAACAAAACTGGCTATGGACGACGAGGCCGCGCTGACCACGATGGCCGTATCGGCCTGGCCCTTTTTGGCCATGGCATAGCCATCGATGACCGTGGCTGCTGCTCCGGGTGTGCCCGGGGTATGCATCAAAATAGCCGGTATGGAACCGCCATACATGGCTCCTACGTATATACTGGAGAGAAGAACTAAAGAGGTATCCACCGGCAGGCTGTAAGCAAAGGGGAGTAGAGTAGCTACGCCCATAGAGGCGGTGAAGGCCGGCAAGGCACCAAAGATGATCCCCAGCAAGCAACCTATGAAAGCAGCCAACAGGTTGTAAGGGGAAAGGAAATGACTGAACCCGATCAGGAGCGTATCTAAAATCACGGGCTTTATCCCCCAAGCTAAAACAACAGGCTTTCCACAACCCCCTTCGGCATTGGGATTCCCAGAAAGATAACGAAAATGAGATAGAGAGCTAAGGAGGTTCCTACGGCCACACTTAAAGTCGTCTTAAGTTTTATCCCGAATAAGGTGAAGAGGATGATCAGGGTAATCAGGCTGCTGAGAATAAAACCCAAATCCGGCATGAGAAGGATGTAGAGAATTCCACTTCCCAGGTAAATCCACATCTGCTTCGGGTTTGGGGAAGTTTCCGCCTCCACAGCAGTTCGGTCAACTCCTTTCTCTTTGCTTTTGCTTCTCAGCATAAAAACGACCTTTATCCCGCTCAGGACAAAACCGCAGGCCAGCAACATGCGCGGGTAAAGAGCGGAAATAAAGGGGTAGTTCCAGGAGCTCACAGTTAAGAACAGGGCGAAGGCCACAAACCCGAATAGAAATAACCAATCTTTCATACTTGGGTTGATTCTTGCCCTGGGTAGTAGCTCCCAGGGCAAGTACATTGAAGGTGAGGTTATTTGCTGGTTATCAAATACTGCTTATATTTATCCACGACCTCCAAAGAGCCTTTGAGTCTCTTTTCAAACTCTGGCCTGGGAATCCAGTAGCTCACGTCGGCTTCACCGCTTTCCTTCAACTTTTGGATAAATTCTGGGTTGGTGCACGCTTTGGTTAAGGCTTCTTCGATGAATCTAACTCGATCGGGATATTTTTGCTGGACTTCACTATTGATCGAATAGCCCCGCAAGACCGTTAGATGAGCGAGATCTTTCTTCCCCGTCTGCTCAGAAACGGGGGTACCCTCAGGCCACATGTTAGGAACTCTGGTATTGGCCACAAAGCCCAGGCAAGTAGCGACCTCGCGGATCAGGTAACCGGAATAGGCATTGGTCAGGCAAACGTCCACATGGCCTCCGGCTAACATTTGATTGGCCTCATTGGCCCCCCCAGGAGAATTCACGATTCTGAACTTTAGACCAAATACATCCATCAAATAATAGGCGACTAAATTCTGGAAGGAATTCGGGCCAGTCATGGAAACTTTATATTTATCCGGATTCTTCTGGCAATCTTCGATGAATTCGGCCGCATTTTTCCAACGGGCATCTTCCTTCCTTCTTAGGAGGGCAATGGGATCATCGTTGATGCCCCCCAGGTTATAAAATTTGTCCAGGGTATATTTAGCCTTACCCATAACAATCTGCTGGTATAAAACCGGCCAGTTACTAAAGACAAA
>JACRCA010000078.1 GCA_016234425.1 Deltaproteobacteria bacterium
AGAAGATTCTTTATATATTTGCGCTTTGAATTTGCTGCTGTGGGGCAATGGCTATCCAGGACATGCAGTTGCGATTCTTTGGCAAAACGCTTGAGAAGGGATTCTTCTACATAGGCCAGAGGACGGATGAGGTAAAAATCCCCTTTAAAAAATGATTGGTAAGGGATCATTGTGCTGATCTCTCGGGCAAAGAAAACGTTAAGCAGGAAAGTTTCAATCAAGTCGTCTTTGTGATGGGCCAGAGCCAGCTTGTTGCACCGGTAATCCCTGGCCAATTCGAAGAGCTTTTTTCGGCGTAGCCTGGAGCATAGAAAGCAGGGGCTGGCCTTGCGGTTATAATCACTGTGGGCCAGCGGACCGATGTTTGTTTTTTCTATGTGGTAATTGTATCCCTCTTCTTTGAAGTGACGCTCCAAGCGCTGAGTATGGTTCCCATCGGTCCCCTCGAAACCCAAATCTACGTGGGCAGCAATGATGTATTCCGGTTTAGGAACAAAGAGCAGAGGTCCGGTTAATAACTTGAGGAGAGTAAGACTATCTGCCCCGCCGGAAACTCCCACCAAGACCCGGTCCCCTTCCGTAAGCATCCCGTGCTTGAGAATGGCCTGCTCGAGCCGTTTTCTGAGATGGAGGTGAAGTTTACTCATTTCTTAGTGTCAGTGTCAGTGATTAGTGTCAGTATAATACTAATAAAGCAAAGAAAAGGATCCTTGTCAAGAATTGTAACTTACACCCTTCGCTGGGCCTCAATTCAAGGCTGTGATAGCCCGACCCAAATCCCGAAACTGTTCAAGGGATAGGACTTCCCCTCTCAGATTTGGATTGATGCCGGCGGACTGCAACGCCTGGTGGATCTTTTCCGCAGGAAGGTGGGAGAATTCTCCAAACTGCATGGCATTGGCCAGCGTTTTTCTCCGGTAGGCAAAAGCTGAACGGATGACCCGCTGCAAAGTTTCTTCATCCTCAAATTCTACGCTCGGTTTCGGCAAGATTTCAAACCTCACCACGGCTGAGTCTACGTTGGGCTGAGGATGAAAAGACCGAGGGGAAACGGAGAAGCCAATCCGGGCACGAGCATAAAGCTGGGCCCAGAGGGCCAGGGGTCCATAATCCTTCGTTCCTGCCCGGGCCACCACCTTCCTGGCCACCTCCATTTGCAGCATCAACACGAGGAGAGAGAAGAATTCTCGTTCTCGAAAGAAACGGAAGATCATGGGGCTGGAGATTTCGTATGGCAGGTTAGCGACCACCTTCATCTTTCGTTGCCATTTTTGGAAGAGGGGAGCAAAATCAAATTGTAACGCGTCCCCGAAGATGACCTCCACCCGTTCATCCCCAGAGAATTGTTCCTTCAGAACGTTGGCCAATCGGGGATCAACTTCTATGGCATATACCTTTCTCACCCGCTGGGCCAAAGGAGCGGTGAGACTGCCCAATCCTGCCCCGACCTCTAAAATGACATCTTCAGCTTCCAGATCAGCGCATCCCACGATCCTCCGGAGGATATTGGAGTCAACGACAAAATGCTGCCCCAATTTCTTTTTCGGACGGATTTGCAGCTCTCTAAGTTGTCTTCGCAGGGAAACCAACTCTGTCAGACCGCCTTCGGCGTCTTTCTCGATATAGAATGATAATCCGCTTGGTGATGAAATAGGAGGGGATGGCCAAGACCAATCCCATCACCAGTCCACCAATGAACAGGGGGTAGAAAATATCCCAACCCGGCTCAATGAGGTTATGGATGGAGAAATCTGACACCCTAAAAGAAGGAGGGCTCGTTCCAGTGATTATTCGCCCCACTTCATAATCCAAAAAATAGACGAAAGGGAGAAGAAGGGGGTTACAGATCCAAACACCCAGGGCTGCCGCTAATTTACTTTTCCGCAGGAGAAAAGCAATCAGGACGGCCAGGACTGTATGCAGAGGAACTGTGGGAGTCATTCCAATGAATACCCCAATGGCCATTCCCCCAGCGACTTCTCCTGGCTGGCCTTTCAACCGCAGGAGCCGCAAATAGAGAAGGCGGATTCCTCGTTTCCACCTTGTCCATCGTTCTGTCAACCTTGTTTTCTTTTCCAGCCCCTTCATAAACCTTATTGAATTTTTCCTCCTCCAAACCTGGAATAAGCATTGAGCAAAAGGTCGGAGCGAAGGCCTTCCTTAAGGAGGTGGAAGCCGGCCACAGCTACCATGGCAGCATTATCCGTGCAGAGGGCGGGCGGAGGAAAATGCACGGCAATTCCAGCGTCGTTCCCTTCTTGGAAGAACTTTTCCCGCAAGCGGGAGTTGCAAGCCACTCCCCCGACCACGACAACTTCTTTGGTTGATTCCTTGACAGCGGCTCGGAGAACCTTCGAAACCAGGGTATCGACAACTGCTTCCTGGAAAGAAGCAGCGATCTGCCGAATTTGATCAGGGGAAGCCTTTCCACCCAGGCTCTTTACATGATTCAGGACAGCCGTCTTAAGCCCGCTAAAGCTGAAATCTAAGGAATCTGTTTCCAACAAGGGGCGCGGGAAAGGAATTGCTGCCCGGTTCCCCTCCAGTCCCAGGCGATCGATCAT
>JACRCA010000082.1 GCA_016234425.1 Deltaproteobacteria bacterium
CACAACTAACGATTTTGTCTACTTATTTCTGGGACACAACACTAGGGAAAAACTAAGAGGTCGGAAGGGGAATTGCTTATTGCTGGTGTCCCTTTGGGCATAGTAATATAAAATGATTAGGCATAACAATGGCCTTCGGAATGCGGAATAAAAGAGTGGCCGAAAAAATGAATTTTTCTCAGGCTGGGAAGGATCAGGAGGAAATGGCCTACTTCGGATACCGAAGAATTCCGGCAGCGGAAAAAGTCAAATGGGTTGTGCGGCACTTCAATTCCATCGCCCGGGAATACGACTCCATGAATACCCTCCTGAGCTTTGGCCTGCACCATCTCTGGAAAAGAGCCGCGGTGAAAGCCTTGGGATTAAGGGCTGGAGATCGGGTTATCGATGTATGCGGCGGAACGGCCGATCTTTCTATTCTGGCGGCCAAAGCAGTCGGTCCGGAGGGTTGGGTAATTCTGTATGACATCAATCGCGCCATGATGGAAGCCGGCAGACCCAAGGTGGCCAAAGCTTCCTTAACCGGAAGGGTCCTTTACGTTCTCGGAGATGCAGAGCATATCTCCTTCGCTGCGGGTCAGTTTGATGCGGCCATCGTGGGTTTTGGGATAAGGAACCTCACGAGAATGGAAAAAGGGTTGGAAGAGATGTTTCGGGTTCTGAAACCTGGAGGGAAGCTGATGTGCCTGGAATTTTCCAGGCCGGCCACGGCCCTGTGCAGATGGCTTTACGATATGTATTCTTTTCAGATTATGCCCCTGGCGGGTCGGATTTTTGCTGGCTCCAGGCAGGCCTACACTTATCTTCCGGAGTCGATCCGTCTATTTCCCCTCCCGCAGGAATTGGCGGTCATCCTCAAGCGGGTCGGTTTCGGTGGCGTGACCTACCGGAATCTCACCAATGGGATTGCGGTCGTTCATCTCGGGGTGAAAGCTTGAAAATTAGTGTCAGTGTGAGTGTCAGTGTGAGTATAAATTTTTTTCTGACACTAATCACTGGCACTGACACTGTCTCTCTATGAAACTAAACTGGGCGGAACGCTGGGCAGTCAATAACCCTCTCCGGGCTGTGCAGCTACGGGTGGAAATTCGCTGGATGAAAGAAAAGATGGGCCTGAGACCGGGGGGTGTAATCCTGGAGGTGGGATGCGGTCGGGGTACAGGTGCGGCACTTATTCTCAGAGAGTTCCAACCTGCAGTGCTCCACGCCATGGATCTCGATATCCACATGATCAAAAAAGCAAAGGATTATCTGCCGCCGGAGCAGAGGACGAGAATCTCTTTATACGTTGCCGACGTTCTGAAACTCCCCTACAGGGATGAAGTCCTGGACGCAGTTTTTGGATTTGGGGTCTTACATCATGTTCCGGATTGGCAGGGGTCTCTGTCCGAAATCTCGAGAGTTCTAAAGATCGGGGGATTCTTTTGCTTGGAAGAGATCTATCCTTCCCTATACCAAAACTTCCTGACCAAAAGAATTCTTCTCCATCCTAAGGAGAAGCGCTTTTTCAGCCAGGATCTGAAGGGAGCCTTGAGGGAGAGCAAACTCTCTCTGGAGGAGTTCCGGGAGATCGAGAGCCTGGGAATTTTCGGGTTCGCGGTCAAAGAGGGTTAATACGGATGGTTACCCAGCAAAAATGTAACCTTTGGTTGCTGAACGCTGCCAGCTGCCAGCTTTATTCTTCATTTTTTTTCGCTTTTCTGTACAATGGGCTGGCGATTCCGCTCGCCGTCGCAGGCTTTCTGACCCCACTCATCGCTGTTTTCGCCATGTTTGCCAGCAGCCTGACAGTCATAGGAAATGCCCTAAAAATTTCCGTAAAGAAAATCGCCAATTTGACGAAATAATTGATAAAGAAAAACTAGCCGATTCGCTGGGAAAAGCTCGGATAATTGAATCAGGGGATGATGGGGAGTTGAGATGGAACCCAATAAAGTCATTGTCCGATATACCAATGGCCGGATAATTAAGGGATTTACCCAGGATTTTTTCCCCAATAAGGATCGTTTTCACGTGCATTTTCCCCATAATCCCCCGGCCGAGCCAGCAGAGGTTTTAATAAAAGACCTGAAAGCTGTTTTCTTCGTGCGTGATTTCGCAGGGAATCCCCAGTATCATGAGCGCAAGAAATTTTTGCCAGAGGAAAACCCTTACGGACGAAGAGTGGAAGTCACGTTTGTGCTTCTTAAAATGTCTCCTTCTACTTTCTTTTTTCGATTTCTTCTTAATTTAAATAAGGATCTTCTCCCAATTAGTTGATTATTCTTAGCTTTCAGAATAAAAAAGTTTAATAAAGACCACTCGTTGCCGCCTAATTTGGAGATGACCGTCAAATTAAAAAGAGTAGAAAGCCTTCTCCATAATCCCCCTTTTTCTACATCCATCGCCCTGGATAAAAATATTTTCCTCGAAAGCAAGAAAATGCTTGACAGAAATATGAATAATGAAATAAGTTAAAAAAAATTAATTTTTCTGCCTGAACTGTCGATAAATAAAAAAATTTAGGGAGAAGATGAAGGCCTTCCTGGCCGATGTGGTTTAATACATGGGTCTTAAAGATTGCAGACAGCACGCCGAAGAATATGTTCGAGGTTTACTCTCGGATGGCGAAGAAAAGTCTATCGAGCCGATGGCGAACCCTCTTCCGGGTGGAAACTTTGAGGCCTCGCAGCAGTTTGTGAATTAGAGTCCCTGTACTCCTCGGGAAGTCCATCTCTGGGTTGGGTGGCATTCTACAAATTTAGCAGATCAGGTCCGCGGCCCCTGCGGAGCGAGGAGATGCTCATAGCCAAATTCTCAAATTATATCGCTAAGTTACTCTTCTCCCCCCCCCGAAATTTGCATCTGTGCGGAAACAAGGCCCAAGATACAGAATCGGCTATTTCCCGACCTATTTTGGTCCGCTTATGGCGGACTCTTCTGCTTGGCTCCACGTCCCGTCTTATCAACAATTTTCTGAGACCCGACAGTACCTTAATAAGACAAACGAGACACACGGGGAATGGGCTTGTTGTTTCAGCTATGGCCACGTTTTGCCATGCAAAACCGGCAACGGTGCGCAAGTGGATCCGGGACGGCAAATTATCAACAATCAGGCTTCCCGGTGGCCACTATAGAATCAGCGTCGCGGATTACAGGGACTTCCTCGAGGGTGGGCAGATCCCCGTCGGGGAGTGGTTCCTTAATTCCGAATCTAAGAAGGAAAGGAGGTGAAAAGAGATGGCAGTAGAAAAAGCGATTGCTTCCAGCAGTTTGGTCGAAGTGGTTGACCGAATCCTGGACAAGGGCATTGTGATTGATGCCTGGGTAAGGGTCTCTTTAGTGGGAATCGAACTACTCGC
>JACRCA010000064.1 GCA_016234425.1 Deltaproteobacteria bacterium
GGAATGATGGCGACAGAAAGGAATCCCTTTTGTACACAGACGCCCCGATATCTTTTTCTTTCCTCTGCCGAGAGCTTTTCGATGAACCGGACCGTGTTACCACAACAGAAAGACCCCCCTGATGTCACGACGGGGAGTTCCTGTGGATCCAGATCTCCCGTGACGACTCGGATACAGGCGCATTGATCGTTTTCGATCGAAAGCCAATTCTCCAATTCCCAGAATTCCTGATCGAAGCCCACATAGGATTCATAAGGAATAAAGCCTTTTCCATCTAATACACGGATGCCCGCGCATCGGCAATTACTCCATTCCCGGAGCAGATGGACCACTGCGTCGAGATATTCCTTCCGGGAAGCCTTTTTAGCAAATAACTCCGAGAGGGCATTTCTGATGCGGATGCGTCTTTCTTCTTCCTTTTGTTCGCTGATGTCCCGGGCGATCGTTGAGAGAAACTCAACGTTTCCAGTCGAGGATTTATGCGCGAGAATTACCTGCGATACCGGAATCTCCCTTCCATCGCGGCGCAGGAAAGCGGCTTCGCCATTCCAGATCCCTTCGCGGATGGCCGTGGGAATCCCCTCTTTCAGAACGATTTCATTCACCCAAGCCGGGTGGGTATCCGGGATTCTCAGCTTCGAGATATCCTCATCTTGGCCAATTCCCAGCATGCGGCGGGCTGCATGGTTGAGGTAGAGGCCTTGCCCTTCCGGGCTGGCAAAGGCGACGAAGTCGGAGGTTGCTTCAAGGATAGAGATCAATCGCGCCCGCGCTTCCTCGGCCCGTTTGCGTTCCACGAATGGGCATGGGAAGGCTGGGATCAACTGCGCACGGTAGCCCTCCTGAGTCTAAGAAAAGGACTTCATTTTCCTTGCCGTCTTTACTCAACAGGGCAATATATCCGGCAGTGGCCCCGATTAGATTCTTGCAGGAATCGAATATAAATCGGGCCGCATCTTTAAATTCACGGTACTCCAGGACCGCGCGGGAGCTTTCTAACAAAGCCGAAATTTCCGCTTGGCGTCGTTTCGATTCCTCGAGAGCATATCGCAACGCCTCCTCTGCACGCCTCCGCTCGAAGCTTTCAATAAGCTCCCATTTCCCTTCCCGTCGGATAAGGGCGAATTGATGGTTGCTGATCACATCGATGACCTCATTGGCCCCACATTTATCGAGGCAATAGGTGCAGACCCCGATCATCCGGTATTTACCAATCACATTGTTGACCTCATTTTCGTAATCCCTGAATCTCCTCCAATCCCTTTTTTCCAGCCAAAAGGTATTCCCTGTTAACCTCAAACCTTTGTAACCCTCGGCTAAAGCTTGGTTGAGTTTATCCACCCAGCCATCAAGAACCTTCTGGGAGTCGAATTCGCCTCCCTTTAGATACCATTCAGTATGGGGAAGAATCTCTATCTGGCCTTTCTTTAAATACTGGTCAAAATTAGGCAAAGCTTTGCGCATGGCCTCAAGAACGTCTTCCTCCCTGAGAGGCTCCGAAGTAATCCACATACAGAATTCATTATTTTCCAACCCTGCCCGGAAATAGGGGACTAAAATATCCAGCAAATCTTTTTTGGTTTGATAAAATTGACAGAAGTGTGTCCCCCATGGCACATCGCCAATGATATCGATTCCTGCCCTGGTTATTTTTTCCATCTTCAGAACCTCATTAAGAAATAAAAGAATCAATCTTAATAAAGTGCGCTTCTATTGGTTTAAGGAGAAGGAGTGGAGGGGCAAATAATAAAAGTCTAATGGATTACCCCCAAACAGTCAATAAAATTGGCCGAAGAAATGAGGAGCGTCTTCTGGCCAGCGCTGGCAAAATGGACACCGATGGCAGCGGAGCAGGTGGTCTTCCCTACGCCGCCCTTGCCCCCGACCATAAGCAGTTTGTTCCCAATGGGTTCATTTTGGGGCATGCGGGATTTGAATTTTGGATTCTATAAATTCTGGTTCATCTCCAAATTAGTTGGCCAAATTTTTGACGAAAGCTTGCCAAGGGCCCGGAAGGAAAGGCAGATTGCGCCGCAAGCATCGGCAGGAGATCCCCTCTCCATGAACTCCCTGCTTGCCATCCGCAAAGCGCAGCGGGGGCGTGATAAGAAAGCTTCGGAGAAATGGCAGAACCCCCCCGCCACAGTTAGGGAGAGATATGTGCCTCATGATTGCAAGCAAGATGACTTTTCTTCCGGGACCGTGAAATCACAGGACATTTTAAATATACCAGCTCTTTGGCTTTCAACTAATTTGGAGATGATCCTTATATGATAAAGTGCCCCGGGAAGTGAACTCTTGGCTCCCTCGCCATAACAGCACATTACTTAGAAAGGGGGGGCGAGTCAATACCTAAATACCCGAGCCTGACCCCATTCCATTGACCCCAGTCCATGTCAGATGGGCATAAAGACCCCTCGGCTTTGCAAAGGGTGGAAGGCCCGACCCTTCAGCTATGCAGAGGTCTTCCCTCTTGACCCAAATTTCTTTCTCATCGACAACGTGCTTCTAAATCGGCGTATTCTGGCGTATCGCAGCGGTGTCCTCCTTTAATTGTGATGATTAAATATAGGGAACCTTTATCGGAAATCAAGAGACAATTTATTAATATTATAAACTCTTTTTTTAATGGAACATACTATGAAATTGGGTGCTTTGTATGCAGGTACAAAAGATTGGGTAGGAGAACCGGGGCCGTCCGTGATCAGGGTTGAATCATTGGTGGGGATTTAGTACAATCAGAGCCAATAAAGGCTTTCCATGATCCATATCGGGGGGTGGTTTGTGGCCAGGATAAAATGAACCCCATTTCTTGATGGCAGAGGAATGGGGTTTTGTTTAACGACTTCTTCCTGAAGTCTTGTTTTTTGAGTCATGCCCGAGAATACAACATTTCAAACGCAAGTCATCAATTTGGGCTTGAAAACCGAGGCTATTTCCAAAGGCAATTTTCTCCTTGACTTCCCATAAGGTTAAGAGTATTTTAACAGTTCTTCTCCTACGTAGCCCAGTAAACCCAATATCTTAATCTTTAACCCTCTGGGGAGTAAAATGATGAGGTGGGATTACCAGAAGGTGCCAATATGAAGCCTCCAAGGGGTTGCAAATTCCC
>JACRCA010000065.1 GCA_016234425.1 Deltaproteobacteria bacterium
AAAAGGCCCGGCCGCCTCCCTGATCTCATCCCGGGGCTGCCCCCAAGTATGCACCTTCTGCGACCGATCGGTCTTCGGCAATCACTACCGATATTTTTCCGAAGACTATCTCTGTGAACTCATCTCCTATCTGCAAAAAAAATATGGCATACAGCATCTGGTCTTCGTGGACGACCAGTTCGCTGCCGTCAGGGTCCGCCTGCTGCGCTTCTGTGAAAAAATGGTCCAGAAAAATCTGAAGATTTACTGGAACTGCGATGCCCGGGTGGATTCCGTGGATCTGGAACTGCTTAGAATCATGAAAAGAGCCGGATGCTGGATGATCAGTTATGGGATAGAAAGCGGGTCGCAGGAGATTCTGGACAGAATGAAAAAAGGGTGTACGCTCGATCAAGTAGAGCGAGCTGTGCGACATACAAAAGAAGCAGGGATTCGGGCCAAAGGTCTTTTCATGATCGGCTATCCCGAGGAGACCGAAGAGACGTTACGCCAGACTCTCTCCCTTATCCTCCGCTTGCCTCTGGATGAATTGAACCTCTCTTTCCTCACTCCTTATCCAGGAACAGAAATCTATCATCGGGTCCGGCAGTCTCCCGGCTTTGTAGAGGATTGGAGCAGAATGAACGCCATGAATTGTCTGCTCCAGCCTGAGAGGATCTCTAAAGCAGCGCTGGAGAAGGCCCATAACAAGATCATCCGTAAGTTCTACACACGGCCAGCCGTAACTTTTTCTTATCTAAGCCTTCTCCTAAGGAGTCCGGAAAACTGCTCGCGCTTGACGTCAGGACTTTCCCGCTGGCTGCAGAACCGAGGCAGCCCTAAGATGGAGGGGATGGGTTAGGTTTCCCCAACATTTTTCTAAGCTCTTCCCCTGGAACTATTTCCCTTTCTAAAAGGAGGTGGGCCAAGTCATCCAGGACTTTCCGCCGCTCGGAAAGGATTCCCCGAACTCTTTGATGGGCTTCCTCTATGACGCGGGCCACCTCTTCATCGATCTCCGCGGCTTTCTCTTCGCTGTATGCTTTGCTGGGGGCGAAGCTTTCGGGAAAGAACAAGGGCTGGCGCTCTCGTTCGTAGGTTACCAGACCCAGGCGATCGCTCATGCCGTATTCCGTAACCATGGCCCGGGCGATGTCTGTGGCCCGTTGTAAGTCGTTTTGGGCACCCGTGGAGATCTCTCCGAAGACTATCTCTTCGGCCACTCTACCCCCCAGAAGAACAGCCAGCCGGTCCAGTAACTCTGAACGGGTCATCAAATAGCGATCCTCGGTGGGCTGCTGCTGGGTGTATCCCAGAGCCGCGATCCCCCGAGGAATGATGGAGATCTTGTGCACCGGGTCTACCTGAGGTACAGATTCAGCCACGATGGCGTGCCCGGACTCATGGTAGGCGACGATTTCTTTTTCCTTGGGGCTCATCACCCGCTTCTTCTTCTCCAGCCCAGCGACCACCCGGTCGATGGCTTCGTCGAATTCTGCCGGTTCCACCGTCTCTTTATTTTTTCGAGCGGCCAAAAGCGCGGCCTCGTTGACCAGGTTGGCCAGGTCAGCGCCCACAAATCCGGGGGTACGGGCAGCGATTTGATGGAGGTCCACTTCTGGGGAAAGAAGGACATTCTTGGAATGGATCTTCAGGATGGCCTCCCGCCCGTTGATGTCTGGCCTGTCCACCAGGACCTGCCGGTCGAACCGTCCGGGTCGCAAAAGAGCCGGGTCTAAGATCTCCGGGCGGTTGGTGGCGGCCATGATGATGACCCCTTTGTTGGATTCGAATCCATCCATCTCCACCAGGAGCTGGTTGAGCGTTTGCTCTCGCTCGTCATGTCCGCCCATGGGGTTCATTCCCCTGGCTTTGCCCAAGGCATCCAGCTCATCGATGAAGATGATACAGGGAGCATGACTATTGCCCTGGGCAAAAAGGTCCCGCACGCGCGCTGCTCCGACGCCCACGAACATTTCCACGAACTCAGACCCACTGATACTGAAGAAGGGGACGTTGGCCTCTCCAGCCACGGCTTTAGCCAGAAGGGTTTTGCCTGTTCCTGGTGGGCCCACCAGGAGCACGCCTTTGGGAATCCTCCCCCCCAGTCTCTGGAATTTACCCGGATTCTTTAGAAACTCTACGACTTCCTGAAGCTCTTCCGTGGCCTCTTCGACTCCCGCGACGTCGGCAAAAGTGACCTTCACCCCATTTTCAGCAAAAAGCTTGGCTTTGCTTTTGCTGAAGGACATCACTCCGTAACCGGGCCCCATCCTTTTCATGGCGTATCGCCAGATGAGGATGAAGATGCCGATGGGGATGATCCACGACAGAAGATTGTTCAGAAATTTGCTCTGATAAAGGCCAGAGTAGTCCACCTTCTTTTCATCCAGCTCCTTCACCAGGTTGGGATCCTCCACCCGAACGGTAATGAACTCGCGATCCGGCTTACCTTCTTTTCCTTTGAGCGCCCCAGTGATGCTATCTGGTCCGATGGTCAATTTGCTTACCTGCCCTTCGGCCAGGTATTGCTTAAACCTGCTGTACGGGATCGTCTCCACTTTGGGGGCCAGAAGGTATTGTTGAATCAGAATGAATAAGAAAAAGACAATCAGAAAATACCAGATGCTGAAGTGAGCCTTGGGAGGCAGGGCATTCTTCTTCTTCTGCGGGTCTGGCGGGTTGAAAAGGTTACTGAGTTTTTCTTTAAATTTCTCTTCCGGCTTTTTTTCTTCGTTGGAAGGCATATCTACCTCCTTGGATAAGCCGCTGCCCCGGAGCTACGCAATTCAGCCTATTTAAATTCTAACCCTGATGCGCGAAATATTCAATCATCCTACATCCCGCTCGCCAATCCTTAAACTTTCTTTCTCCAGCGATCCATTTCCCTCTACGACGTCCGCAGGATCTTTAAAATCTCTTCGGCGATGATCAAATCGATCGGTCTCCCTCTTTCCTTCAGCTTGGCGGCGATTTTCTTCCGATCCATCTCTGGTTTATTCTGGGCGAATTTGAATTTACCCACGACCTCTTCCGGATGCAAAGCATAGACCCCGGTAGCGGCAAGGATTTTACTGTAAAGCGGGTCTGCAGGGGAAACCCTCTGGTAGCGTCCTTCTGGTTGGTATTTCTCCATGAGCCGATTGAGGATAGCGCATTTCTCTTCCCGGTCACTCACGGAGGTGCATTGCCCGCGCGCCTGCACGGATTTGAAAGCCATCGTGGCTGCGGTGGCGTTCTCTTCCGAAATGAAATGGGAGGGAAGGTAGAGATAAATAGACACCGCTGCGAAGGTTGCCCGCGGGTCTCTTTTGAGGCATTCAAAACGTTCCCCAGCAATTGCTCCATGCCAGAGAATCCGTTCATCGAAGACAAAATTAATCGGGGTGATCCTCGGCCATCCATCCGGTCCGTTAAAGGCTAAGTATCCGATTTCAGCAGTTCTCAGGACTTCTTCGATTAACTTTCGATCCCGGGCCTCAAATTCTTTCCTGCGCATCTCTCCTCCTGAATACTAAAGGGCCAAAAGGGTTCGGGTTACGAGTTTCGAGTTTCAGGTTCTAAAATTTTTGCCCCCTTTTAAATGCCTGCCAAGAATTGCGTTATAATAACATACAAGGTGGGGCCAGAAAATAAAGAATTAATCAAGATCGTTCTGGAGCGGATTCATGAGCGCGGAAAGATTCCTTTCGTGGATTTCATGGAACTGGTCCTTTATCATCCGGAGCAGGGCTATTACAATTCACCGCGGGAAAAGATCGGGCCGGAGGGCGACTTTTACACTGGGCCTGATGTCCACCCCATCTTGGGCCAACTCATCGCCCGGCAGCTTCATCAAATGTGGGAAATTCTTGGGTTTCCCTCCCCCTTCCACATCGTGGAGATGGGCGCCGGTAAGGGACTGCTTTGTTCTGACATTCTGAGTTATTGCCGCAGTCATCTACCCAGATTCTATGAAGACGTCCTCTACATATTGGCCGATAAAAGCCCGGCCTTGGAGGAAAGACAAAAAGCCCTCCTTTTGGAATTCTCCACCAGAGGAAAGGCGAAATGGGTGAAGCCTGAGGCCCTCTTTGATGAGGGAGGCCCATTTGTCGGCTGCTTCCTCTCCAACGAACTAATCGATTCTTTCCCCATTCATCTCGTGCAGCAAGAAGCAGGAGAGCTGCGAGAGATCTACGTCATCCCTGAGGAAAACGGTTTTAAAGAAATCCTCGGTCCACCTTCGACTCCGTTGCTCAGCGCCTATCTCCAAGCTTATGGCTCCCCCTTCCAAGAAGGACAGCGCGGGGAAATCAATTTAAAGGCGCTCGATTGGATCGCGGGGGTAAGCCGAGTTCTGCAGCAGGGGTTTGTTCTGACCATCGATTACGGGTATGAGGCCGCAGAGCTTTACCACCCAGCCCGCCGGGAGGGCACGCTGCTCTGTTACTTCCAGCACACAACTTCCCCAAACCCCTACCAGCGCATCGGTTATCAGGACATCAGTTCTCATGTGAACTTCAGCGCCCTTATGAAAAAAGGAGAAGCGGTGGGCCTGAGAAAAATGGGGTATACAGAACAATATAAATTTTTGGCGGCCTTGGGTCTGCTTGCCGACCTGGAGAATTTCGAGAAAAGTTCCCCGCTACATTCCACCCAGGAATTTTTGCAGAATAAGCTGGCCATGAAGAGTCTTCTGATTCCAGGCGGAATGGGTAGAGTTTTCAAAGTGCTGGCCCAGAGCAAAGGGATAGGGGAGGCGAAGCTCTTAGGCTTCCAGGACCCCTTTCCGCCAAGGGAAAGATAAAACTTGAATTGGGTATAGAAATCAAAGTAAATTTAAACCAGAAAAATTCCTTTTTGGACAACCGATGAACGCAGATTATAAAAGTTTTTAAAAAAAGTTTTTTCCTGCGCGTATCGGCGAAAATCTGTGTCCTTATGAAAAAACTGGGGAGATTTGATCTGCGAAAGGAGGACGGAATGAGCGAAACCTTCAGGGTGCTGGTGAGCGATAACATTTCTCCAGAAGGGAAAGCCATCCTCGAACAGGCCAAAGGAATCGAAGCAGACGTGCGCGCCAAAGTCCCAGCAGATGAGCTCAAAGCGATCATCCAGAACTACCATGGGCTGATCGTTCGCAGTGCCACGAAGATAACAAGCGAAGTCATCGCCTTGGCTAAAGATCTAAGGGTAGTTGGCCGGGCCGGGACAGGGGTTGATAACATTGACGTTCCGGCCGCCTCAAAAAGAGGGATCGTGGTCATGAACACCCCCGGAGGAAACACCCTCTCGGCCGCCGAGCACACTCTCTCCATGATTTTGGCTTTAGCCCGACACCTCCCCCAAGCCACAGCCTCCATTAAGGCCGGCAAATGGGAGAAGGACCGCTTCCTGGGCACAGAGGTCAGCGACCGAACCTTAGGCATCATCGGGCTGGGCAACATTGGGGCTGTGGTGGCCCGCCACGCCGAAGCCCTGGGTATGAAAGTCATCGGTTATGACCCCTACCTCTCCCCTGAAGCCGCCGCCAGAAAAAAAGTGGAGCTGGTTTCCCTGGATGAGCTTTTCGCCCGCTCCGACTTTATCACTCTGCACACCCCGCTGACCGCCAGCACGAAGAATTTATTAAACGCCTCCTCCTTTGCTAAGATGAAAAAAGGGGTCCGGATCATCAATTGCGCCCGCGGCGGGATCATCGATGAGTCAGCCCTCTATGAGGCGATCGTCATGGGGAAAGTCGCTGGGGCTGCCCTCGACGTTTTCGAAAAGGAGCCGCCAGGAAGGAATCCACTCTTAGAATTAGACCAGGTGATCTGCACGCCGCACTTGGGAGCATCCACTACCCAGGCCCAGGTAAAGGTATCGGTGGCCATCGCCGAGCAGGTCGTAGATTACCTTCTTTATGGAACAGCCCGCCACGCCGTGAATCTCCCTTCGGTGAGCCCGGAGACCCTGGCCATTCTCCACCCCTACCTCCTTCTGGCGGAGAAAATCGGCAAGTTTCAGGCCCAGATTACCCCGGGAAGGATCCAGGAAGTCCACATTACCTACAGCGGTAGCGTAGTGGATGTGGACACGGCCATGGTGGGCATGTCTTTACTGAAAGGGCTCCTGGACCCGATCCTGGAAGAGAAAGTGAATTACGTCAATGCTCCGATCCTGGCCAAGGAACGAGGGATCAAAGTTGTCGAATCGAAAAGCCACGAATCTGAGGACTATACTACCTTGCTCATTGTCCAGGCTCAGAGTGAACGGGCCCGCAACACGGTCGCCGGTACTCTCTTTGGTAAGAATGAGCCGCGTCTCGTGCGGATCAACGAATTCGTCACCGAGGCCATCCCCGAGGGGAATATCCTTTTCGTCCACAACGAGGATAAACCAGGAGTCATCGGAAACATGGGCAGCACGCTGGCCTCTCATGGAATCAACATCGGCCAGATGCACCTCAGCCGCGATCGGATCGGAGGAACGGCCATCTCCTTAGTCCATGTTGACGGGCGGGTATCTCAAGAGGTCCTGCAAGCCCTGCTGAAGCTTCCGCATATCTTATCGGTTATGGAAATAGAGCTGTGAGAAAGCAGCCCAAAGCGAGAGGTAGAAACAGAAGTTTTAAGGGGAAGGAATTCAACATGTCTAAAGAACGACTCATCGTCATCGGTGGCAATGCCGCAGGGATGAGCGCGGCCTCTCAAGTTCGCCGGCAGCGACCCGAGTATGAGATCATCGCCTTTGAGCAAAGTCCCCATACCTCCTATTCCGCCTGAGCAATGCCCTACTACATCGGCAGGGTTGTCGATGATGCCCAACCATTGGTGATCCGCTCCCCCGAAGCCTTCCGGAAGCAGGGAATCGATGCCCGAATCTTCCATAGGGTGGACGAAATTGATATCCAAAAAAGAAGAGTAAAGGTAGAAGATCTAAAAAGAGGGCGGAGCGACTGGGAGGCTTTCGATCAGCTCATGATCGCCACCGGGGCGATCCCGATTCGTCCGAAGGTTTTTGGGCTGGACAGCAGGGGATTGTATGAACTGACGACTCTGCAGAGCGGGCTCGAAGTCCGGCGGGCCGT
>JACRCA010000066.1 GCA_016234425.1 Deltaproteobacteria bacterium
AGTCCCAGGAAGCTCAAGCCAGAGGCAGTAAGGAGAACAGTGGCCATCCGCAGGGTGGTCTGGACGATGATGGGTGCCATGGAGTTCGGGAGAAGATAGCGGAAAAGGATATTGAGATCATTTTCCCCCGCTGCCCGCGCTGCCTCCACGAATTCCTTCTCTTTCAAAGAGAGCACGGATCCCCTCGCGATCCTGGCAAATTGAGGAATTGAATAGATCCCCGCAGCCAACATTAAATTCGCCAAACCAGGACCCAGAACGGCAATGATGGAGATGGCCAGAAAGATTCCGGGAAAGGCGAGGAGGATGTCCATGAGCCTCATAATCAGGTGATCAAATTTCCCTCCATAATAACCCCCGATCATTCCCAGGAGTGTTCCAATTACCAGGGCAATTAAAACGGCGACCACCTGAATCTGGAGGGAAATGCGGGCTCCATAGATGACCCGGCTCAAGAGGTCTCTCCCGAGAGGGTCCGTTCCCAAAAGATGCTCTTTGCTTGGAGGTTTCAATCGTTTGGTTATCTCGCCTTCGTTGGGAGGATAAGGGGAGACCAGCGGAGCCAGGACCGCGGTGCAGACAAAAAGGGAGACGACGATTCCTCCGATGATGGCGGTGCGGTTTCGCTTGAGCCTTCTTAAGGCCTCGCGGATCTGGCTGGTTCTCCGTTCTTCTTCATTCATATCGGATCTTGGGGTCGAAAAAGGCATAGGCAATGTCGGTCAATAGATTGACCAGCACAAAAGTCGTAGCGACCAAAAGCATCGCCCCCTGCACGATGGGGTAATCTCGTTGAAAGATACCTTCCACCATTAGCCTTCCCACTCCGGGAAGAGAAAAGACCGTCTCTGTCAGGACAGCGCCACCGAGCATGTACCCGAATTCCAGGCCAAAGACAGTGATCACGGGGATCATGGCGTTCTTCAGAGCATGTTTATAGACCACTATGACCTCCCGCAGCCCATTGGCCCTAGCCGTCCGAATATAATCCTGACGGATGACTTCCAGCATCGAAGCGCGGGTCATGCGAGCGATGACCGCAGAGGAAGCAGCGCCCAGGGCAATGGCCGGCAGGATGAGGTGCCAGATCGTTCCCTTTCCCCCCGCGGGGAACCATTTCAAATAGACCGAGAAGACCAGCATGAGCAAAAGACCCAACCAGAAGATGGGCATGGAGATGCCGAAGAGAGCGCTGACCATGCTCATATTGTCGAAGAGGGAATATTGCCTAGTGGAAGAAATGATCCCCGCAATCAAGCCGATGAAGCCAGCGATCAGAATGGAGAGAAAAGAAAGTTGCATCGTAAAAAAGAAACGTTCCTTGAGAAGTTTGATGACAGGTTCCCGGTTTCGAATGGATATGCCGAAGTCTCCTCTGACCACGTGGGAGATGAAGTGGAAATACTGAAGGTAAAGGGGCTGGTCCAAGCCATATTCCTTCCGCAGGGCCTGAATAAACTCTGGATTGGCATCCTCTCCGGCCAGCCATTCGGCCGGGTCCCCAGGCACCATGTGGAGCAGGGAAAAGGAGATTAACGAAACCCCGAAGAGGACGGGCAAGAGCATGAAGATTCTTTTCACGATATACTTGGCCATCGCATCTCCAAAAAAGAAAGGGCGACCAAATTTCAGCCGCCCTTTCGTGCAGACAGGTTAGACGAGGGCCTCCCTTATTTCTCCAGGTAGGTCTGGTGATCGAAATAGGTGAGTTCCAAGGGAGAGTTGATTACCCCTTTAAGCTTCTGGCTGAAGCCAATGGTCTCTTTGGTCACTAAGAGGAAGATCGAAGGGGCTTCCTTGACGAGTAATTCCTGAGCAGCCTTCAGGTATTTGTCCATCTCCGTTTTGCTCGTCGCCCGGGTGAATTTGTTCACTAACTCGTCAAACTCTCCATTGGAGTAAAAGCTACGATTATTTCCCTTGGGGACCCACTGCTCGGTGGTATAGAGCGGATAGAGGATCCAGCGAGCTTCGGCCGTGGAAGGAGCCCATCCAATCAGGAAGAGTTCCGATTCATTCTCCTGGGGCGCTTTCCGGGTAGCCGCCAGATAGGCAGCCCATTCCATCGTATCGAGAGTGCACTCAATTCCGACCTTTTTTAGTTGTTGTTGTACAGCCTGGGCCATTTCAAAGTCCTTGGGATAACGGCCCTGAGGACTCCACAGCTTGGCCTTAAATCCTTTGGGATAACCTGCCTCCGCCAGAAGCTTCTTGGCCTTTTCCGGATCGTAGGGGTATCCCCTGGTCGGAAAGTAACCCGTGGTCAAGGGAGCAACGATCCCTGAGCTCACCAAGGCCCTCCCCTGGTAGATGCTATTGACGATCGCTTCTTTATCTACGGCACAATTTAAGGCTTGGCGGACCCGAACATCCGTATAGGGTTTTTTGGAACAGTTAATCCCAATGTATAACACCCGGAGCGTTTCTGTAGAGTCGAGCTTGATCGTCGGCTCTTTTTCCAGCCTGGGGATATCTTCGGCGGGGATGCGCACGATCAGATGAGCATCCCCGGACTGGAGCATCATCACCCGGGCGCTATCCTCTTTGACCGTCTTCACGATGATTTTGTCCAGATAGGGTTTCCCTCCCCAGTAGTCATCATTTCTGACCATGGTCAGGTGGTCGCCGTGAATCCATTCCACAAACTTGAATGGGCCGGTCCCGACAGCCTTGCGGGCAATATCTTTTCCCAATGTTTTCAAGGCAGTGGGACTGATAATTCCTGAGGCGCTGTGAGCCAGATTGTTCAGGAAAAAGGCAAAGGGGGCTTTCAGATGAATCTTTACGGTATAATCATCTACGACCTGCACAGAATTGACAAAGGGGGTATAGAGTCCAGCCCGGGAGGGTTTCTCCGGTCCAATCATCCTCTCAATAAAAACTTTTACCGCCTCCGCATTGAAAGGAGTTCCGTCATGAAACCTGACCCCCTTGCGGAGGAAGAAAGTCCAGGTCATCCCATCCTTTGATTGTTCCCATTTCGTGGCCAGCCCAGGAACGATCTTCAAATTTTCGTCAAATTTGACCAGGTTTTCGTACATCATGCGGTTTACAGCCTCCGAGGGGTTACTCTCGGCGTTGGCCGGATCGATGCGGTCTGGATCTGCCCCGGCGGCGTAGATGACAGTCCCTCCATAAACCTTCGCCCCGCTTCCAGCGGGGCTGGATGCGGGAACAAGGAAAAAGGATAAGATGAGAATTAAGAAAATGGAAACGATGAATCGCTTCATTGAAAACCCCTCCCTTCTTACCAGTTTTTCATTATCCTTAAATAGCAGAATTTTCTTTCCCCTGCAACCGATTTTTTGAGCATGAAAAAGGCCTTCAGAATTTGCCAAAATTGATCACGGCGACGAGATTCTTGTATAAACTGGAAAACTTTTATATATTACTCTCCGTGTAGTTCCCTGAAAAATTAATAATTTCTCTGAGGCCTCTGTGGTTATGCTTTGACATTACTCTTCAGGAAAGGAGGATCCTTCTATGCCTTTTGCGATCGAACATGTCACCATCCGCTGCCGCAGTATTGAAACCTCGGTCGATTATTATCGCCGCATGTTTGCTGCCCGGGTCATTCTGAGACGAAATCTGGCCGGATCCAAGAGAATCGTCTTTCTCCGCATAGGCGATACCATGCTGGAACTCATGGATATGGGGCCTGCCTCTGAACCCGTGGATCCCAGGGAACACTATGGAGTCCACCACATCGGCATCAAGGTCGACGATTTCGACTCCGTTTATCGAGATCTTAAGGCTAAAGGAGCTGAT
Organism: Deltaproteobacteria bacterium; assembly: GCA_016234425.1. Lineage (GTDB taxonomy): Bacteria > Desulfobacterota > SM23-61 > SM23-61 > SM23-61 > JACRCA01. The sequence goes on from JACRCA010000066.1 coordinate 3,769, forward strand.
TTTCTCGGTGAGCCATTTGAACCCACCCCGGGAATTCGCCTGGCCTTTTTGCGCGAACCGAATGGCGCGGTCATCGAGCTCGCTCAAAGAGACCCCAAGATCTTTCAGGAGGCAATCAACAAGGGAACGGTCAACTGGTAGGCATTCGCAATTTCTTCGCCATACATCCAGAACCTGAAACCATCTGAAAGCAATGGGCAGCCCCCAGTTTTTCCATAGGAAGGGAAATCATTTCTTGATAGACCTGAGGCGGACTCGGGCGCAGGGCCGCTGTCCTCGCTCGCATAAGGCACTGGTTGCCCCTGAGCACGGGCCGGGGCTCCCGATGGCGGAAGGAAAGAAGTTCCGCCATCGAGTCGCCCCGCCTCCTTTTTCGGAAACGAAGGGGAATCCTTTAGGAAAGTCCTTTCCCGCCGATTCGGGCTGCGGGCATCTTCCCTGCGCCCGAGTCAAACATAAGCTAAGCACTGACTAAAACCTGGGGGGTGGCAAGTCTGAAAGAAGCCTTGACAAGGCAAGAAGCCTCAGCTAAGATTTCGAACTGTTAGAACCGGCTCCGCAATCGGAAAACAATTGCCGACTCTTTTTGCCAGGCAAAGCCGGTGAGGCTTAAAAAATTCCCAAAAGAAAGGAGTAAGGCTATGGAAAAGACCCGACCAATTTTAAAATTAATGGTAACGATGGCGACTTTGCTTCTAATTGTAGCTTTTGGGGTCGGCCACGTATGGTCCGCCGAGAAAATTGCTCTGAAGAAATACCCGGACCTGAAAATTGGTTTCACCACCACGAATTTCCTGCAGCCCCTGCCCGTCTCGATGGCCAATGCCAAAAAACTGATCGACTGGGCCAGCGATCAGGGGTTTGCCTGGATCGAGCTGCGCGATCCCAGTGCGAAACTGACCCTCGATGAATGCAAGCAGCTTGCCGCCTACGCCAGGGAAAAGAAGATGGAAGTTGGCTATGCTGTGCAGGTTGGGCTACTGGATCCCACTTTCTGGGAAATCTTCTTCCGGGGAGTAGCCAACGCTCCTGTCTTTGAAGGCCCGAAAACCCTGCGCACACTCGCCGCTATGGGCGAATTCGGGGCAGATCCCAAGAAAAAAGCCTGGACTCTGACAGAACTTTATAAAGCCGTCAAGACAGCCAATAAAGCTGCGAACATTGCCAAGTCTATGGGCGTGCAGTATGTCGCGGAAAACTCTTTTGAACCGTTAAAAGGGGATGGCGTCACTGGGTTCGGCGCAACGGAGTTCTTCGCCAACGTCAACTCCAACGTGGGGTGGCAGATGGACACGGCCAACTTTTTCGCCGTATCCAGGGTCTGGACAAAGCCGGAAGATGCCCAGGCGTTTCTGGAGAAGAATATCGGTAACCTGTATTACACCCACCTGAAGAGCTCGAAAGAGAAGAAGACCACGGACATCCTGGGGGAGAACGAGCTGGCCATTGAAACCATCTTGGACATATTGGCCAAGAACAAGATTTACTACGTGGCCATCGAGCTGCCCTTGAAGCCGAAACTGGAAGATTGTCAGAACAACCTCATGAAGAGCATCGAGTTTTTAAAGAAAAATTATTAATCCCGGCGGGAATACCCCCACGACTTCTGCCCTCTCCCCTATACGGGGGAAGGCGTGAAAAAATTGATTCCATCCCTCCCCCCTGGTCGTGGTCCGGGAGCTGGGGGCGGTGAGCGCAGGCAGCATCGGCGGGAGAAGACTCTGCTAAATGGTTCAGTCGTCGGTCCCAAAAGGGAGGCGGGGTGCTTTTTCCCGCTGATCCAGGCGAGAATAACTGCCTCATGATGCTAAGCGAAGCGCTCCCGGCTCCCAGACCTGCGAAGGCCATCTGATGTTACGGCAGGTTCTGCAAGGTGGCACTACCATAATTTTTTCACACCTTTATTTCTATAAGCCTCTGCCAAAAGGGTCAGGGGATGGACGACTTTCAAGCCCGTTCCCTGGGAGATCTGCAGGGCGCAGGAGCCGCAACTCGTGACTACCCGATCTACTCCGCTCTCCCGGATCTCCTTGAACAGGTGTTCCCCGATCTCCATAGAGAGGGCATAATTTTCTTTCTTCAGACCAAAGGTGCCGGCCAGGCCGCAGCAGCGGTCCTGAAAAACCCGAATCTGCAGGCCGGGAATGAGCTGCAAGAGTTCGACAGGTTCCTTGGAAATACCGAGGGCCCGCAGATGGCAGGGGTTATGGTATCCCACCCGCAGGGGAACCTCCCGGAAATTCCTGTTCAACTTCCCTTCCTGGTTTAACTGGAACAAAAATTGATGGATCTCGAAGCATCCGGCCACTGCTCTTGTTGCTTTTTCTGAACTGAAGATCCGGGGGTACTCCTGCTTCACGGCCAGGGCACAACTGGGTTCGCTGAAGATAACGGGTGTGCCTTTTTCGGCGAGAGAAAAAAGCTTCTCCAGGTTGTTATTCGCCCCTTGAGCAGCAGAGGTAAAAGAGCCATAGGAAATCTGGGCGATCCCGCAGCATTCGAATTCGGGAATATCTACCTCAAACCCATTCTGGCTCAAGACCTCCCGGGTTGCCCATCCCTCCCCTTCCGGGTCACTGTAATTGGCATAGCAGCTCAGGAAATAGGCCACTTTCCCGTTTCCTTTCCTTTTCGACGGAAAACGATCCCGGAAAGTTTTGCGGGTAAACGTAGGCAACTTTCTCCGGCGGTCTAATCCGATGACTGATTCCATCATCGATCGGGCCGGTTCAAAGGAGGAAAAGGCATTCACCAGGGGGGCTAAAGCGCTTCCTACCCGACAGGCCAGGAGGGTGTCTGAGAGGAATCGATCCTTGAATTTCTGGCCCTTCTTGTTTACATAGTGGGCCCTCGCCTGCATGGCCAACCAGGGAATATCCACTCCCGTAGGGCATTCCGTAAGGCACCTTTTGCAGTTTACGCATAGATCCATGACTCTCTTCAATTCGTCCGAATCCATAAAAGTTCTTGGGTCCAGGCTGCCGGAGATTAGCTCACGTAGCAGAAAAGCCTTGGCTCGACCGAGGGAGGATTCTTCGTTGGTCTCCAGCGCGACGGGACAGTAGGAACGGCATTTGCCGCAGCCGTGACAGCTCTCGACTTCGACCCGCAGATTCTCTTCATCGAAAGGGCTGTCCGTGGGCACGATATGATAATCCCCTCCATATTTCAAATTACGCTTGAGGCAGTCAGGATCATCTCCGACGATCCGTCCTGGATTCAGAATTCCCTGCGGGTCGAAAAGTTTTTTCAATTCTACAAAGGCAGGGTATAGTTGGGGATACTGTTTCTTCACCAGAGCGGTCCGTAAAAGGCCATCCCCATGTTCCGCACTGATCGTTCCCTTGAGCCGCTGGACCAGCTCGCAGCTCTCCTCGCTGATCCTGGCCATCTTGACCACGTCCTCCTCTTTCTTGAGATCCAGGAAGACCATGACATGCAGGTTCCCGTCGCCGGCATGCCCGTATATACTTGCTTCTGCATCGTTGTGCTCGAGAATTTCCCGCAATCCGGTGATGTACTCTCCCAGACGGCTGGGATGGA
>JACRCA010000076.1 GCA_016234425.1 Deltaproteobacteria bacterium
AAGGTTCAAATCCGGCGGGTATGTTCATATTAATATATCCTGATCTCGGGAACTTTCTAGGGCGACCCGTCTAATTATCGATTATACTGCTTGAATAATCAATATTCCTCCTCGGCCGCTGGGCTAATCGGGGGTCTTATATGGTTTCCGCCTAAACCCCCTTCCATGGATCGCTAAAGGGCATCTGCCGGGCTCCGCACACGTTCCCAATTTCTGAGGATTGCGAGATGAAATCTACACCTTTGCATGGAGCCTGTCAATTGTGGACTTCAGGAAGAGATTTAATCTTTGTAAAAGTAAAATATCGAGCCATTCAAGGCCTGTTGCATTTTCTTAGAGCGGGGAAGTTTTTCAGACTTATAGATCCTATTTTTATTTGACAAAATCTTTACCCGCCGCTAACCTTCTAAGGGATGAAACCTCAAAAAATGAAGCTGGTTATACGACGGGCAAAGCTCGGAGACCTTACCGCCATTACCCAAATCTACAATGAGGCCGTTCAAACAACCACGGCCACGTTTGATACAGAACCCAAAACCGTCGACGAACGAAGAACATGGTTTGAAAATCACGATCAGAAACACCCCATTTTTGTGGCCCAATTAGGCGGAGAAGTTTTGGGATGGGCCTCTCTCAGCAGGTGGTCTGACCGCCTGGCATATGCCGGTACGGCAGAGATTTCTCTATACGTGAAAGAGAAGTTTCGGGGCGGGGGGATAGGCAAGAAGCTCCTGCAAGCCATCGTCAGAGAAGGAGAGAAAGTCGGGCTCCATACGGTGATCGCCCGGATCGCCGAGGGGAACAAGATCAGTGTCCATCTCCACGAATCCGTGGGCTTCGAACACATAGGGATTATGAGGGAAGTCGGGCGCAAATTCGGCAGGCTTTTAGACGTATACCTCATGCAGAAAATCTATCCTTCTTAAAGGCCAGCCGTTTGAGACTGCCAGTCGGAGGAAAAACCCATGCCGACCTATCAATTGACCGGAGATGAAGCACTGGCCCAGGGAGCCTGGGAAGCTGGGGTGTGTTTGGCCACGGGATATCCAGGCTCCCCTTCCACCCGATTCCTCGAACACCTGGTGGAGATCTCGGAAGAGAAAGATGTCTACGCCGAGTGGTCCGCCAATGAAAAGGTTGCTTTCGAAATGGCTCTGGGGGCCTCGATGGGTGGAAAACGGGCTGCCGTATGCTTTAAGAGCGTGGGCCTCAATGTTGCCATGGACCCTTTGATGGTGGCCAACCTGGGAGGGGTGGCTGGGGGTATGGTCGTCATTCTCGGTGATGATCCGGGTGCCTGGGGCTCCCAGAATGAACAGGACGGCCGGCTTCTCATCCGGGCTGCTGAAGTGCCCCTTTTAGAATACGGTTCTCCCCAGGAAGCTTATGATATGGCGAGGTATGCCTTCATTCTCTCAGAGAAGTTCAGGCTGCCTGTTTTCATCCGTGAGACCCGGGCCAGTTCCTGCGAAAGAGGAATGGTCCAGACTGAAGGAGAGCGAACGGAAATCTCCAAAGGGTCATTTTCCGAGTTAAAATCATGGAAAATCCTCCCCCTTCGGCCTACCGAAAAACATGCGGAACTTCATGGCAAAAGGCCGCAAATAGTTGCTGAATTTAGCAGATCACCATTCAATCGAATGATCCCCAGGGGTCCGAAGGGAATCCTCGCGGTAGGATATGTCGCGGCTAAGGTCTTACGGCTGCTCAAAGAAAAAGGGGGAGAGGAACTCAGCGTATTCAAGTTGGGAACGGTTTACCCACCCCCTGAGGAGGAGCTAATAAGATTTTTATCTGGCCTGGAAGCCGTGTTGGTCGCCGAAGAAATTCAACCATTGATCGAACAGTACCTCCGCTCCTTGGCCCATCTCCACAATTTAAGGGTCCGAGTTTACGGAAAGGACACGGGCCACCTACCTCCAAGCGGTGAGCTCTTCCCCAGCCATCTGGTCAGCGCGCTCAAGCAATCTCTGGGGGTAGAGATTTTGCCTGAGGTTTCCTGGGAAAAAGAGGGGTTTCCTGGCATGGGGGTGGTTTCTCTTCCTCTTCCTGCCCAGTGCCCTTTTTATCAGGCCTTTGAAGCTTTTTTCGCTGTGCTCCCGAAGGATCCTAAAGAACGCCCCATCTTTGTGGGCGACGACGGCTGTTTGATCCGTCTCATGAACGAACCTTTTCAGGTGCTTGATTGCAAGTTTTGCATGGGAGCAAGCATCGGCATGGCTTCCGGTTTGGCATGGGCAGGTGAGCAGCGACGGATTGTGGCCCTAATCGGGGACTCTACCTTCTTCCATACAGGCTTTGCCGCTTATGTAAATGCCGCCGCCAGCGGGGCCAGGATCATGATCGTAATCTTAGATAATCGGTCCACTGCCATGACGGGTTGTCAGAGCAATCCTGGCAGTGATTTCACCATTCGCGGCCAGAGGCGCGAGGGAATCAAGATTGAATCCATTCTGCGATCTGTAGGGTTTAAAACCCTCCGTGCGGTGGAAGCCTTCGGAGAGAAAAGGATTCTGTCTTCTGCTTTTAAAGAATGTCTGGAGAGCGATGGACTGTCTATCCTTTTAGTCTCCGGCCCCTGCCCAAATCTCACAGAAAGGGTTTGTTGATGTTTCATCCACAAGAAGATGAACTGGTAAAAAGTCTCAAAACCGTCACTCCTGCGAAAGCAGGAGTCCAGAACCTGTTGATTTTACCGAATTCCCGCCTTCGCGGGAATGACAAAAAGAGGGGATTTCGACTTTTTACGAGACCATCATGAAAATGAATCCCAGTTTGGCAGAATTGGCGTGATGTGGCCGATAATCTCGTGTCGGCATAAATTTTAGGGAATATTGACCCATTTAAAATGATATAGCTTATTTAACCTCATTAAAGTTTAGCTAAAAAATGCCGAAATTAAATAAGAGACCTAAGACTAAATCTTTTGGGATGTTTTGCCGGATTTGACGAAAGCGAGTTACTTTTTCCTGCGCTTTCTCATAATACCGGTTTTGGCAAAGCTTTTCTCGGAATCTCATGGAATGAGGTGGGGAATGCCCAACATTGTCACGACCAAGGAAGTGAGTCAATACCTAAAATTGACTGAATCTACCATTTACAAGTTAGCTTCCATTGGCGAAATTCCAGCTTTCAAGATCGGAAAATCTTGGCGATTCGATATGGATGAAATCATAAAACAGATAAGAAACAAAAATACAGCAAGAAGCGGAAGGGAAACCGGCCAAAAGAAAGCGGCGGGATTTAAGGAAAACAATAGTTCCGGCAATAAGGGCTCTTTATAGCTTTTTTAATGCCCGCGACATCCGTTCAAGGGCTTCCGTTAAAGTCTTCCTAGGACAGGCAAAATTCAATCGTACGAATCCTTCACCTCCTCTTCCAAACTCGACTCCATCGTTCAGCGCGACTTTAGCTTCTCTTAGGAAATAGTCATAGGGGTTCCCTGGAATCCCTGCATTCCTGCAATCAAGCCAAGCTAAGTAAGTTGCCTCCATCCGGGTCATGCGGACCCCGGGAAGTTTATCCTCAACATATCGGGATAGGAAATCTCGGTTGTCTTTCAAGTAGATTAACACCTGGTCCAGCCAATCTTGCCCGTCTTTATAGGCTGCCAAGGCAGCGACATGCCCCATGATGTTCACCCCGGGGATGAGGCCCAAGCTGGTATTTTTCCAGACCTTTTGCAACTCCGGGTTCTTGATAATCGCGAACCCACAACTCAGGCCAGCCAGATTGTAGGTTTTACTGGGAGCCATGAGGGTTACAGTCTGATCAGCCACTTCCAGGCTTAGGGTGGCCATGGGAATATGCTGGTAACCAGGGTATATGAGGTCGCCGTGTATCTCGTCTGAGCAGATGATCAAGTGATGGCGCAAACAGATCTCGGCCAGCTTCTCCAGCTCCTGGCGAGTATAAACTCGGGCCACGGGATTGTGGGGATTACAAAGGATGAATATCTTCGGGCGATCCGTGATCGACTTTTCCAAGGCGTCAAAGTCAATTTCGTAGGTATCCCCGCTCTGAACTAACGGAGGGTCAATGAGGGCTCGCCCATGAATCACTGGATCTTTGACAAAATGATGATAAACCGGGGGTTGAACTAAAACCCCCTCTCCAGGAGCTGCGTAGGCCTGAAAAGAGAGATTCAGACCCGTCACCAACCCCGGAAGAAAGAAGAGCTCTTCCGTCTGGATATCCCAGCCGTAGAGTTTCTTGAGCCGCTCCTCTATGACTTGGCATAATTCCTCCGTGGGGCGGGTGTACCCGAAAAAACCGTGATCGACTCGTTGTCGCAGGGCCTGGATGATTGGTTCGGCAGAAGGAAAATCCATATCGGCAACCCATAAGGGCAAAACTTCGCCCCCGTATTTTTTCCATTTAACACTATCCGTGCCTCTTCGTTCCCGAACCATATCAAAATCGTATCGCATCGCCTTCTCCAGTGCCTAAAGTGAGCAAAAGTGCCTAAATTTGAAAAAATCAAATTTTTCATCCGTTTCAATATTATTTTCTTCCTACCGAGTCAAGATAATATTTTTTGGGCCTTTTTCTCGTTCCTTGACAACTCCTATCCCCGGTGTTAGCTTCAGAAGGGATTCATCCTTCTCTGTAAATCAGGAGGGCAGAATGAATCAGGGAACAAAGAAAACTGTTTTCCATTCCTGGCACAAGAGCCATGAAGCTCACCTGGTGAATTTCGGCGGCTGGGAGATGCCTCTGAATTATAAGCCAGGAATCATGGAAGAACATCTGGCTACCCGCAAGTTCGGCGGCTTGTTTGATGTCTCCCACATGGGTCGATTTTCCATCGCGGGAGAAGGCGCCCTCCCCTTCCTGCAATATGTTCTTACCAACAATGCCGCAGCCTTAGACCCAGGGGTGGCTCAATACACCATCATCGCCAATGGGGGTGGCGGGGCCATCGACGACGCCTACCTTTACCGGATGGACGAAAAAGAATACCTCCTGGTGGTTAATGCCGCCAATTCTACGAAGGACTTGGCCTGGCTTCAGGAGCAACTGAAAAAATTTGCCAGGGTCATCTTAGAAGATTGCACAGAGAAAATTGCCATGATTTCATTCCAGGGACCGAGGTCGAAGGCGGTTCTGGAGAAGATTTTGGGAGAGACTCGCTCCCTTCTTCCCGATCCAGGCAGGAACAATTTGCGGAAAGCATCGATCGATGGCGTTGGGGTAACGGTATCGAGAACGGGTTACACCGGCGAGCCCCTTGGATTCGAGCTCTTCCTTCCTGCAGATAAGGCGGTGAGGATTTGGGAAAAAATCCTTCATGCAGGCCACGACCAGGGGATCGTCCCAGCCGGCCTGGGAGCGCGGGACACCCTTCGGTTGGAAGCGGGGCTGCCGCTCTACGGCCATGAATTCGGACTTGATCCCGAGGGCAAAGAAATCCCGGTCCTAGCCGTTCCTCCGGCGAAAATTGCGGTCAGTTTTTCCGGTGTCAAGGGAAATTACATAGGCAGAGAGGCCTTATGGAAACAATTCCAAGAACTCAAGAACCGGGAGGAAGGCCGGGTGGATCTTCTTCCAGAAAATCCTCTGGTTCCCCGCAAAGTGCTGGCGGCAGCGATTCTATCCGAAGGGGTAGCCAGGCCGCAATTCCCAATCTACCTCGATGATTTGCCTGTCGGCTACGTGATCAGTGGAACAATGGTTCCTTACTGGAAGTTTCAGGGGGAAGGCATTGCTGCTACTATCACGAAGGAGAGGGGGCGGAGAGCGATTGTTTTTGCCTATTTGTCTGCCCATCTCAAAGAGGGCCAGGCCATCAAAGTTTTAAGTAGAGGAAAATTCCTCGCCGGGGAAGTGGTGAAACGCCATTTGAGCGCCGCGGCTCCTCCCTATGCCCGGCCTGTTTTCGTCGAAGAAATCATACCTAAAAAACCCAGGCCTCTGGAGCCACTGGAATTCTCTGTGCAAACATTATTGAAAAAGGCCATTCGGAACACCGCCTGGAGGCAGAGGCAAACCATCAACCTCATCCCTTCAGAGCAAACACCCTCACCCCTTGTTAAACTGTTATCCGTTGCCGACCCCTGCGGCAGATATGCTGAGCACCGGCAGTTCAAGAATCTGGGCGATGCTGAGATCTACTATTACCAAGGAACAGCCTTCATCGAGGAGGTGGAAGCAAGACTCCAGGAAGAAATGATGAGATATTTGGGTTGTGCAGTGGTAGAAACAAGGATCATCAGTGGGCAGATGGCCAATGCCGCCGTCTTCAGCGCCCTTTTGGATTATCTCAATCGCTTCGACCGCAAATCTACACCCAGGCGGATCCCGAAAGTCATGAACCACCACCTTGGCCGGGGTGGGCACCTCAGCTGCCAGCCCATGGGCGCCTTAAGAGATTTTCTGGCCATCGATCCGCAGACTGACAAACTGGCTGCAATCAATTTTCCGGTTCTGACTGAAAACCCTTACCAGATTGACCTGGAGCGCACGGAAAAATATCTCCACCAACATAAACCCGAAATCATCATCCTGGGGAAAAGCATGGTCCTGCATCGAGAGCCCTTGACAGATCTGCGCCGGATGATCAAGGGAATGAAAGAGAAGCCCTTGATCATGTACGATATGGCCCATGTCCTCGGGCTCATCGGCCCTTATTTCCAGCAGCCTTTCCAGGAGGGCGCGGATATTGTCACCGGCTCAACCCACAAAACTTTTTTCGGAACCCAAAGAGGGGTCATCGGAAGTAATTTTGATGAAAATTCTGAATACCACGACCTCTGGAATACCATCTCCCGCCGCACCTTTCCCGGGAGCGTCAGCAATCACCACCTGGGAACCCTCCTGGGCCTTCTCTTGTCGGCCCATGAGATGAACGCTTTTGCTGATGAATACCAGAAGCAAATCATTGCCAATGCCAAAGCCTTTGCCCGGGCCCTGAAAAATTATGGCCTGCAGGTTGAAGGAGATCCTAAAATCAGCTACACCGAAACCCACCAGGTGCTTTTGCGCGTCGGTTACGCCCGCGGCCCAGAAGTGGCTAAAAAACTGGAGAACAACAACATCATCGTCAACTACCAGGCTTTACCCGATGATGAAGGGTTCACCGCCAGCAGCGGCCTGCGGATGGGGGTGCAGGAGATGACCCGTTTTGGCATGAAAGAAAAGGATTTTGAAGAATTGGCCGCGATCATGGCTGAAATCATCCTGCATAAGCGGGAGGCGGGGGAGGAAGTCACCCGCTTCCGGTCAAAGTTCATTCAATTGGAGTATTGCCTGCCTGAGGAGAAGGCCCGTCCCTTTATTCAGGAACTCTTAAGTGTGGTTATCGGGTAATAGATATAGTTCGGAGTTCGGAGTTCGAAGGAACGAGTTGAGGGTTGATATTCACATATTTTTTTACTCCGAACTCCGGACTCTTTACTCATTACTTCGTCTTTTGAGAGCGGAGGCGAATGTAAACTAATTCGGGTGGAGACAAAAGGCGCATGGGTGGCCCCCAGGTTCCTGCTCCCCTGCTGACATACAGGTAACTTTTACCGATTTGATGCAGGCCCGGTGTCCGCGGATAGATCATTTGGGAGATGTAGCGGACGGGAAAAAGTTGTCCTCCGTGGGTATGTCCGCTCAGCTGGAGGTCCACGCCAGCGGAGGCTACCTCTTCAAATTTAATGGGCTGGTGGTAAAGCAAAATGGAAGGTTTTTGGGGGTCAAGGCGGGCCAGAATTTTTTCAAAATCAGGTGCTGGATTCCCTACCCTGCGAGAACCTGTCGGGTCATCGATTCCCACCATTTGCAGTCCTCCATTTAGAATCGCCACCTCATTGCGCAGGACTCTTATTCTTGCTCCCTTCATTATGGCTATAGCCCGGTCCACGCCGGCATAATACTCATGATTCCCCGTAACCGCGAAGATACCCTGGCGGCTCTTCAGGCGCGAGAGAGGAACGGACATTTCCTCCATGTGGGAGACTCCTTCGTCCACCAAGTCACCGGTTATGACCACAACATCCGGCTGGAGCTCATTGATGCGACTTATGATCAGCGAAAGCCTTCCGTTTTCGGTAAGCATCCCATAATGAACATCCGAAACCTGCACCAGGGAAAATCCGTCCAATTCCGGAGGTAACCCTCGGAGGGAGACCTCCAGCCGGGTCACCTGCAGATCCCGGGCTTCTTTCACGGCCAATCCTCCAATCATGAGAACACATCCACCAATCCCAGCCAATAACAGGCGGCGATTAAAAAGGGAGCGCCTGGAAGAAACCTTCGGCCCGGAAAAAAACTTCTTGAAAAGAGCGATCAGCAGATCACATCCCAGGGCGAAAAGGAAGAGGTAGAGGACCAATCCCATCCAGACCGATGCCATTAGGGCTAAGAGATAACTAAAAACGTTGAAGTCATACCACCCGAGAAATTTAGCGGTGGGAAGAGATGCCACCAGGAAGATGAAGAAGAGACGAAGAAGACTGCGCACCTTCTTGGAAGGCTCTGCCAGCCGGACAAACCAGGAATAGAGGTAATAATGCGCCGTGCCATAAATCGATGAAACGATGGAGAAAAAAACCGCAAAACTCGCCCATTGAGGCATGACTTTCAGCTCCGCTCTCGCCAGGAAATTTCCACTACACTTCTTATTTTAGGCCGTCCATCCTCCCTAAGAATAGAGAAATCAGGTCTGTAGGGATTGACGGCCCGCATTCGCCCCCAGAAATCTATCTCATAGCATTATTTTTTTTATATTTCATCTCAAATTGCGACGGGATTCGATGATTTTCATCATCCCCGTGATTACAGAATGAGCCTAATAATGAAGCTTAGGGGGAATTTTGGGCAAAAACCATATTTCTGTTAAGAAAAAAAGGGATCTGCGAAGATCAATTTAGCATAGACGGAACATGTCGTTTCGGGTAGAATGGCCAAAAATAGATCCAGGGATCAGACCATGGAAGAGAAACGGGCGCTCAGCGAGTTAAGGGAAATTGCCGAAGCTCCTTTCCTTTATCTCAGAAGCTGGAAAAAAAAGACCGGAAAAAAGATTCTGGGTTACTTTTGCACCAACACACCGGAAGAGACGATCCACGCGGCGGGCCTCTTGCCCGTGCGTATCCTTAAATCAAAAGAGCACCTCTCCTTGGCGTCCAAGCATCTCCAGAGCTATAGCTGCTCGTTGATTCAGAGCTGCCTGGAAGCAGGCCTCCGGGGAAATCTAGATTTTCTCCAGGGAACGGTTTTCCCCCACACCTGCGACTCCATCCAACGCCTCTCAGACATCTGGAGAGAGAATTTGCGCTTCCCTTTTCACTGGGACCTGGTCTTACCGGTTAAATTGCACACGAAAAGCGCCAGGTCTTACCTTCTCCAGGAGCTGCGCCGCTTTCAATTGGGTTTGCAGGATTTTATCGGTCATTCCATCTCTGACGAGGACCTGCATGCGGCTATCGCCATTTTCAATGAAAACCGTTCCCTCCTCCAGGAATTTTACCGCCTCAGGGCGAGTAATTCGGGCCACCTTTCCGCCGCAGAATTCCTGACCATCTTCAATACGGCGGCCTGTTTACCCAAAGAAGAACACAACACCAGGTTGAGAAAGTTGCTGCCTTTGGCCAAAGAAAAACCATCCTCATCCTCAGACAAGATTCGCCTCTTCCTGGCTGGCAGTATTTGCGATCAACCAGAGATTTTTGACCTCCTGGAAGCATGTGGAGCTTCCGTAGTTGCCGACGACCTCTGTACGGGATGGAGATATTTTGCCGGAGAGGTGGCCAACGAAGGAGATCCCCTCGAAGCGTTGGCCGATCGTTTGATTAAAAAAGTTCCCTGCCCTTGCAAATATAATCCCGGAATTGACCGGGGGGATGAGTTCCTGGAAAGAGTTGTTTCCTCCCGCTCCCAGGGAGTGGTCTTCGTCCTTCTAAAATTTTGCGACCCCCATGCTTTCGATTACCCCTTCCTAAAAAAGAAGCTCGCCGAACAAAAAATCTCTTCCCTGCTCTTGGAGATCGAGCCAGGAGGCCTACCCCTGGGAGGTATGGAGACCCGTGGGCAAGCTTTCGTCGAGACACTCGGAGGTTAAGATGGCCGAAATTGATAGAGATGGGGGAACTCGCCGTTTGCAAGCCTCCCAAAAGATGAAGGAATTGATGACCCGGTATTATATGGGAGCCAAGATGGCCGAGGGTTCAGACAAGAAGATTGCCTGGATCACCAGCGGGGGCCCGGTGGAATTTTTGATAGCTGCGGATATCATCCCCATTTATCCAGAGAACCATGGGGCCATGCTGGGCGCGGCCCGCATGTCCGTCGAAGTCTGTGAAGTGGCGGAAGAGCTGGGTTACTCTCGAGACCTTTGTTCTTATGCCCGAGGAGATATTGGATCGGCCATTAGCAAGAAAAGCCCGATCGGCGGGCTGCCTCGGCCAGATTTCCTCCTGGCCTGCAACAACATTTGCGGCACAGTGTTGAAATGGTATCAGGCGTTAAGCCACCTTTTTAACGTTCCCCTTTTCTTCCTCGACACGCCCTTCATTCATCGTCAATTGATACCGGAAAGTCTGGTTTATGTCCGGCAGCAATTTGAAGAATTGATGGAATTCTTAGAATCGCAGACCCGGAAAAAATTCGACCGCGATCGGCTGGCAGAGGTGGTCCAGTATTCCGGAGAATCGGCCATGCTCTGGAAGGAAGTCCTGGATCAATGCACCCACCACCCTTCCCCCATGAGCTGCTTCGATGCTTTTATTAACATGGCCCCCATCGTTACCCTTCGCGGAACGAAGGAAGTAGTGGATTTTTACCGCGAAATGAAGGCCGAGCTTAAGGAGAGGATTAGCCGAGGAATCAGCGCGGTGCCCGAGGAAAAATTTCGTCTCCTCTGGGACAACATTCCCATCTGGTACAGGATGCGTGAACTTTCCCAGCTCTTCGCCTCTTATGGAGCCTGCCTCGTTGCCGACACCTATACGAATGCCTGGGTGTTTGCAGGCCTGAACACACCTGATCCCTTGGAAGGGCTGTCCCAGGCCTATACCATGGTCTACCTGAACATCAGTATTGATCTGATGGTTGAACGGATTCTGGACCTGCTGACGAGGTTCTCAGGGGATGGGCTGATCATCCATTCCAATCGGAGCTGCAAGCCCTATTCCTTGGGGCAGTATGACATCCAGAGGCTCATCTATGAAAGATCTGGAATTCCCAGCCTGGTTATCGAGGCGGATATGACCGATGCCCGAGTCTATTCTGACGCCCAGATAAAGACACGCATCGAAGCGTTCCTGGAAACTCTGCAGAATCGCAAATTCTCCTCAGCGACATAGAATTTATATTCGGACGCAGATTCACGCAGATCAATACGCAGAAAAAGATTTAGTGATTAACTTTAAATCCCCCCAACCCCCCTTTAAAAAAGGAGGGCGAAGGGGGGATTTATGCTCGTTCGCGGGTATTGAAGGCGCAATGAACAAGTATATTTTTCATATTCAAAAAACATTACAAGCGCATGAAGTATCTTGAATATGTCCCAGCAAGCTCGAAAGGCGGAGCAATCTTGCGAGCCGGAATTGCTTCCTCGTCCAGCCTTGGCGAGAGCGCAATGGAAGTTCTTTTTTGGATTTGTTCTAAATCCTGATAATCTGCGTCCATCTGCGTCCCAATTAAGGAATATGCCAACTTTAAGAAAGGAAATCGCCGAGGCCCTCGAGCGAGAATCGCTGGACCTGCGGGAGATCTCGCAACTCTTTCGGATTCGAGAAAGGGAGGTTCTCGATCACCTCCAGCACATTGCCAAGTCTGCCCACCCGAAACGCCTCACGATGGAACCGGCGACCTGCAAGCGATGCGGTTTCTCTTTTAAAAAGCGAGATCGATTGAGCGCACCCAGTCGATGCCCGATCTGCAAAAGCGAGTCCATCACTCCTCCTCGGTACCAGATCGTGGACTGACGGGCATCCTCAAGTCGGCCGCTCCAGCAGCTCTCCAATGAGCTGGGCAGTCTCTCCGACGATGCGGCCGCACTCCAGCACTTTCTCTCCTTTATAGAATCTTTTGACTTGTTCCCGATCTGTCCAGTCTACGCCAACGATTTGCCGGCAAAGGATGCTACCGTGGCTCTGGACAATTTCTTCTCGGAAGCGCCTCAAAAGCTCCTGAGCATAGGCCCACATCCTCGGATCCTCTTTTTCTTCCTCACGGCCACGGCTAAACCTCAACCCCAAAACCCCCAGCGCCCCCACAACGGCTCCACAGACCTCCCCATTTCCACCCAGGCCTCCCCCGAAGGCTCCCATGGCTCTGATGACTTCCTCATCTTTCTTCCCCAGCTTCTCTTGCCCGACCGCAAGAATGGCCTGGCTTCAATGGAAGCGCTTCATCATCATCTGAAACGCTTTTTCCCGCATCTGCTCCAATGTCATGGTGCCCCCCGTCAATCGGTAAGTCGTTTTACCCCCTTCACTTTTCACCCCTTACCCTTTACCCCTTTGATCCGCGCATATCTCCACATGTGCGAGAAGACTCGAATGGCCATTTCCGGAAAATCAAAGCAGGGAATCCCATTTTCCTCCAGGAAGATCTGGCTCGCTTCTAAATCTTTTTTCGTGCCCAACAATGAAAAAAAGACTGGCTTTGAGCACCGCCCCCGGAGCAAGTCTACAATGGGGCGATAGGGCTCTGCCCCAAAGTTGGCGAAGGAAATGAAAAAAATCCCGTTTACTCCCTCGTCTTCCAGCAAGGCCTGAAGAATCTCCGTAGCCGTCTTCTCAAAGCCATGGGTTAGCATGTCCGGGAACAAATCTATGGGGTTCTGGGCTTTTGAGGGGGTGGCGATTACCCGAGAGATTTTTTCGCGAGCGGCCTCACTGAAGCGAGCGACCTTTAGCCCTTCATCTACGGCTGCATCAATACTCATGATGGCTTGAGCGCCGCTGTACGTGACCAAAGCGATTCGCTCTCCCCGCGGCAGGGGCATGTAGAGGAACCCCTTGAGGGTGCGGAGGAAATCGTCAATCCCCCGCATGCGCAGGATTCCTGCCTGCCTTATGGCCCCCTCGAATACGGAATCTTCCACTGCCAAGCTGGCCGTATGAGAGGCTATAGCCTGGGCGCCTTCTTTGGTCCGACCTCCTTTAAGCAGGAGGACGGGCTTTCGAGCCGTGGCCTTCCTCGCTACTTCCAGGAAACGTCGTCCATCCCGCACATCCTCTAGGTACATTCCAATGATTTGGGTTTGCTCATCCTCCAGGAGATACGATAGCGCATCAGATTCGTCCACATCCACTTTATTGCCCAGCCCAATCCCTTTGGAAAGCTGGAATCCCTCGAAGGAACTCAGGTATCTTAGCAATGCTCCCACGAAAATTCCGGACTGGGCCACAAACCCGATGGGGCCGGGTTTAAGCATGCGAGCGCTCGCGTAATAAGACGTAGTAAGTCCAGTGGCCGTGTTCACAAGTCCCAGCGTGTTTGGCCCAAACCCCCTCATCCCCGTAGATCTCAGGATCGTGCCTACCTCTTCCTGATACTTTGCCCCCTGAAGGCCGGTCTCCGCAAACCCTTCTGAAGAAATCACTACCCCTTTTATGCCCTTGCGCGCGCAATCGAGCAAAGCGGCTGGAATGGAGGCCGGGGGAATGTGCAGTACAGCTAAGTCTACCGGAAACGGAATTTCATCCAGACTGCGGTATAAAGGAACCTCAAAAACTTCCCCTCCCTGGGGATTCACCCCGGCCACCTGGCCTGGAAATCCAACTTTTTTTAAGACCTTAAGAAGCTGCGCTCCGGGCTTCTGAGGATCCCGTGAAGCTCCGATCACGGCCACGCTTCTGGATTCCAAAATCTCGCGAACTGAGCGCATCTGCTCTTCCCTCCAAATTGTTTTTCTTCCGAAAAGTACGATACCATAATCATTTCTTAGAGCAAACCATTTTATTCTTTCCTGGGAACTTTTAACCTAGGCGAACCTTCATCCCTCGGATTTCTTAAAAATCTTCACCCCCTATGCCTATGGTAGATTCATTCTTCGAATTAATACAAATGCATTTATTACCTTTACATGTCATTGCGAGCCCGAAGGGCGTGGCAATCTCACCCTCTCCCTACCCTCCCCCCTCGAGGGGGAGGAAAAGGGTGGGGGGATGGCAATGACAGATTTTTTATGCGTTTGTATTAGTTGGCTTCTTAAATAGAATCATTCCTTCTGGCAAAAGAAAGGGCAATTGATTATACTTAATTCTATAAGGATGGAAGGTTTCTCCAACCGATCCAGGAGTTCTCCTTGCGACTCCCACTGTTGTCTAGTTACAAATGGAAAATCTTTGGCGGTGCGATCATCGGGGTATTTGCCTGGGTTCTGGTGTTGTCCCTTTACTACGGAAGGCTTCTCGAATCCTATATCTGAAAAGTTGGGGCGTAGGGTGAGGTTTTAACCAGGCCCGAGAAGGTGGCCATTAACGCGCCAGCAGTCCCTGCTTTACCATCTCCTCAGGAGCAGTGGGGTACCGATTCTCTTCCAGGAAGAAAACTTCGCGGGCCTTCGTGGTTTTCTCCCTCTCGACCCTCTGGATGGAATCCCGGAGAGTCGACCATCCCTTCCACTCCGCTTGGGTTAAAGGCAAGTTTTCTAAGCGGGTATTCGCCAATTGAAAGATCAGAAATATAGCCAGTACTCCTACCAGGAGGAATGCCCCAGCATCCACCAGGTGTCTGCTTAGCGGGGGTCTTTTGGGTCTTTGGCTGCCTACGCTGATGGAGACCGGCTCGACCAAGCCGGCATCGATCAGAGTGATCAGATTCTTGCAGGTGTCAAATTCCCCTATAAAGCTAAGGTCCATAATCTCCTGGATTGTTCTCGCCCCATCGATCAATTCGAAAATCACTTCCATCTGGAAGGTACGTTTTTTCGCCCAAGCCGTGCCGGCCAGGACATCCAGGGTGGCCAGGGGATTAACCTTTTGCACAACCATTCCAAAAGTGGGGATGCGTTCCGCGAGCAAAGGCCATTCATCCACCATGCGCAGTACGTCCAGGAGAAGATACTCGGCATTCAAGGGTTCCACAAAGCTGGGGTCGTAGGAGACTTTCGTCGTTTCGAATCGAAAAGTCCCGCCTTTCCACTTGAACA
This sequence comes from Deltaproteobacteria bacterium, assembly GCA_016234425.1. Lineage (GTDB taxonomy): Bacteria > Desulfobacterota > SM23-61 > SM23-61 > SM23-61 > JACRCA01. Next base: position 15,092 of record JACRCA010000076.1, read on the forward strand.
GGCCGTAGATCGTCTCAAAAGTCAACAGCTTGATGACGGCGATCAAATCCTCGTTGATGACCATCCCATTCTTCAGCAGAGCCTGTTCAATACTGATGAGTTCTTCCTTATGTTGATCGCCAGCCTTTTTCCATTGCTCCGGAGAAATGAGGCCGCCGCGGATCAATCGCTTTCCCAAGGGATGCTCTTCTTCCGGTTCTGTCGGGAAATTCGTGCCGACGACCATTCCTTTATCGAAGAGGACTTGGACGACTTTTTTATCCTCCTGCAGGTTCAAGACACCCGTTTTCTGTTGCTGCCCCAGGAGCTGAAAGATATCCGTCAGCCCAAAATCCTTCAACGATCCGGTCAGCCCTGCATCTTTATCGTTGTTACGCCGCTCGAAAATGGAACTTACCTCCCTTTGGACGCAAGCGGATCATCCGGTATTGAACCAAGCCATAATAGAATAGAAAAAGGACGGCCATAACGATCATCCAGGGGATGGAAAGAAAAATGCCTTGAACCATGGGATCGGGGATCCACCCCTGCCACAATATTCCTTTCGTCAAGAAAAGAATGAAAATAAAGAAGAAAACAATCCCTTCTTGGGAACGATCCCGCAGAAGATGCCCGCAGCCCGGCAGGATCAGGGATAGCCATTGAGGGATGGAGCGCCGCCTCGCTTGGTGTTTGGCCACTTCAGCCCTCTTCTGCTTAATCTCCTGGGGGTCGGCAGATGGCCGGGCCGTAAAGGCGTTGATACATTGGGAACATTGGTTCCCAACCACCCTAGATCGGAGGCATCCCGAGCAGATCAGCCGGCCACACCTTTCACAGCGCCGGATCAATGACTTATTCCGAGTGGCCATTTGAATGAGCCCGAAGAGTCCCAAGAGGACGGCTACGATTATCTCTCCGTATTTTAAGGGTACCCTATGCCACAGAAGCTCCCAGAATCCCTGGGCGATTTTTTCTCGCTCTGGGGCGTGCGCGAGAACGCGCTTCCACAGCTGGGATGGCCCCATCGTTTGGTCGATAACCAAACGATTTGGATTCCGCGAGGAAACGTTCGTGTAAAAGGATATCAGCTGGGGTTGCAGCTCTCTGGCTCGGCGAAATTCAGATTCGGCTTCCCTGAGATGGAGGGTCAGGAGGTAAGCCTGGCCCAGATTATAGTGCGACTCGGCCCTGAAGGGCCCGAGTTGGATGGCTTTTTTGTAAGCCTCCACAGCCTGTCCAATACGGTTGGTGACCAGGTAAAGATTTCCCAAGTTATTAAACGCTTCGGGAGAATGGGGTTGCCATTGTGTCCATTCGCGAAAATGCTGCTCCGCTTCTTCGAATTTTCCCATTCGTTTTTCCACTAACCCGACTGCTTGCAGGATATCTGAATCCTGCGGGTTGATTCTTTTTAGATCCAAAAGCTGCCGGTGTAAATCAGGACTCCATACCCCGGTGTTGGCCTTGACGAGCTCGGGGATTCCATTGCCTGTCAAGGAGCTCAGGAAGGAGGAATGAATCCGGACACCCGTGGGCAAGAGGAAAAGAATCGCCAGAAGAGCAAGGAGCACAGCTCGCTCCGCCCGGGTTCCATAAGCCCCGAAAATTAAGAGCCATAGAACGAACAACCACATCCATCCCCAACCCAGAAGGAAAGGCAAGAAAAGGAGCAGAAGGCTCAAGGTGTTCAGAGTGAAAGGGTAAATGGCCAGCCCAAGGAGGTGCTTCAGGTGATGCGTAAAAAAGGAATAATACCTGCATAACAAGAAAAATGAGAAAAACGCCAAAGTAATGAGGAAGCTTAAAAGGATCCAGAGGGAAAAATTTGCTAATTGAGAGAGGGCCTCTTCCAGGTTATAGAATGAAAGGAAGACTCCTTGAACTCCATGCCATATGGCCTTGGTCGCGTTGTCTAAAGAAAAGGGATTTTGGGACCATACCCAACGAGCACGGGCATAAGCAACCTGGGAAAAATCCGGAGCCATTTTTTCCGCATAATTGAGAAGCCCCGGGATTGCTTTAGGCTCTCCCTCTCCAGCTATCTGCTGGCTTTCCCGCATCAAGGCAATGGCATAAGGGTAATGATTACGAATTCCTTGATTGAGTTTCCATTGGTAAAGTTGCTCCAGCTCCTCCAGGCTTTTTTCCCATTCCCCTATTTTAGAAAACTCCTTATGAGTAAGCCAAATTTTTTCCCCTGGTTGCTGTTCCTTTTTTTCTCCCTCCGGAGTCGGCCCCGGCTGCATGGGAGAAAGAGATACCCCCTGAGCCCAGCTGGAAAACGGATCGCCCAGGAGACTGAAGAGGGCGGCGATCACCAGAGTGGAAAGGAAAATGAATGTTCCGTTCCAGTGAATGCGCTTAAAGAATCCAACCCTTGCCATATTTTTTCTAATTGATCTTTTGGTCAACTTGTTCCAGGGTGATTGTCAGGTTTAAAGAAAGCGTTTTCCCTAGACCGCCGATCTCCACGGTTAAAGGCAACTCAAAGCTGTTGGAGGAGGAAACGCGCGGTTGCCCGCAGGAGAGGAT
>JACRCA010000077.1 GCA_016234425.1 Deltaproteobacteria bacterium
AATGTACGCCGCGGAAGTGATCGAAAAAAACTTCAACCCCGAAGAGCGGGAACGCCTCCGGAAGAACCTGGTAACCACGCTGGAGAGTTGTGAAAAGACTGCCAATGCGATTTCCCTCAAAGTCGTGGATGCAGTGATCGGTTGGGAGGTCTTCGCGCACTGGGATCCAGAGCGGATTGAGACAATTTTTCTGAAACCAGAAGAGGTGCCACGGATTGGGTATATTCCGGCTGCCGTCTCCACTTTCGCCAATGACCGGCCTCTGGCAGAGCGGCTTGTCGTTTTTCTGGTTTCCTCGGAAGCAAAGACGATTTTTAGAAAATATGGATATCTGATGAGCCTGCAGGAAGCAAGAAAATATGTTCTCCCCGGCACTCCCGTGGGCGGCGAATACTCCCTTCCAAATGCCTGGAAGAGAAAAAAGAGATAAATAGTAAATGGGAGATAGGGAGATGAGGAGATGGGGAGAAATGACTTGAGGATGGGAAAAGTAAATCTTGATTTTTGGATTTTAAACTTGGACCCTCGACCCCTTGAACCCTGAAGGTGGTGGGAAATGAATTTTAGGAAAACAACAGTTTATGCGGCATTGGTGCTTTTCCTTTTTTATGCAGTTCTTATCCTCTCCTTGCTGACCTTCTTCGAGGGCAAAGGTTTCTGGGAGGTTCTCCGCGCCCCGGACACACTTTTTTCCATCCGATTGAGCTTGCTGGCCGCAACCCTGGCCATGCTCCTGGCTGTAGCCCTCGGCCTGCCGGCAGCCTATGCCCTCTCCCGGGCGAGCTTTCCAGGGAAAAAATTGGTGGACACTTTTTTGGAGTTACCGATGATCATGTCTCCTATCGCTCTGGGGGCGGCTCTGCTCATTTTTTTCAACACACCATTCGGTACGATCATCCAGGAGAAGGGAATTCTTTTCGTCTTCGAATTCCCCGGGATCGTCCTGGCGCAGTTCGCCACCATCGCCGGGCTGGCGACTCGGCTGATGAAGACAGCTTTAGATGAAATCTCCCCTCGCTACGAAGCCGTGGCCCGCTCTCTGGGCTCAAGCGCCTGGGGAGCTTTCTGGAAGATTACTTTTCCTTTGGCCTTTCGGGGGCTGATCAGCGCGATGATCCTCTGCTGGGCTAAAGCTGTGGGTGAATTCGGGGCCACTGTAACCCTGGCAGGAACCATGGCCTTCAAGACAGAGACCATGCCCATCGCTATCTTCATGGCCCTGGCCTCGGCAGATATCCGCAAAACCATCATCTTAATTCTGATCCTGGCCGGCATCGGGCTCACCGCCCTTTATGCCGTGCGCTTTGCGGCAAAGACGCCACAAATCTTATGATCGAAATCCAGGGACTGAATCTCATGCTGGGAAGCTTCCGAATCGAGAATCTGGATCTCATCCTGCAAGAGGGAGTTTTTAACGTCCTGCTGGGACCTACAGGAAGCGGTAAGACCTTGATCTTAGAGTCGATCATCGGCCTTAGGAGTTTCCAGAGTGGGAAAATTCTTATTGGAGGAAAAGAAATCCAGAACCTGTCTCCTGAAAAAAGGGGAATCTCCTATGTTCCCCAGGACTTGGCCCTCTTCCCTCATCTTACTGTGCGGGAAAATATTCTCTACGGCCTGCGGGCCCAAAAGAAGTCTTTCGGGGTAAACGAAAATCCTCTGGACCGACTGATCGATGTCTTGAAAATCAAGCATCTACTTGATCGTTACCCCCAAGGGCTGAGTGGAGGTGAAAAGCAACGCGTTGCCCTGGGGCGTGCCCTGGCTCCCTCTCCCCGGTTGCTTCTTTTAGATGAGCCCTTAGCTGCCCTGGACCCGGCCTTGAAAGCCGAAATCCAGCAACTCCTCATCTCCCTGCATTATTCCCTTAAGTTCACGGCCCTGCACGTAACCCATGATCTGGAAGAAGCCTACCTCTTGGGGGATAGGATCACTGTGCTCATCGAAGGAAGAACGGAGCAAAGCGGAAAGCGGCAGGATGTTTTCCTCCGGCCGCATACAGTGAAGGTAGCCCAGTTTCTTGATCTGCGAAACCTCTTCCCCGAGAAAGTACTGGAAGTAGAAAGAGGCGGAAAATTAATCACGGTCAGTTTTTGGGGAAGGGAAATCAATCTTCCTTCTGAACATGCAGCGAGGCGCCTTTCTCCGGGAGAGGATGTTATTCTTTATCTCCGTCCCGAGGAGGTGATGATTCTTCGGGAAAGGAAGCCGATCAAGGAATCCCTTCGCCAAAATATTCTCGCAGGAGAAGTAGTCAGAATTCTTGATAGGGGAACGCATCGCTGGGTCTCATTCCGACCCCATCGGATGGAGGTTCACCTGGAAATCAACCTGCCCAATTATGTTTTCAGGAATCTAGCCATTCAAGAGGGCCAGGAAATCCGCGTAGCCATGAGAAGAGAGTCCTTCTGGGTAATCCCTGTTTGAGGGAATAAGGGGATGGGGAGGTAGGGAGATGGGGAGAAAAGAGGAATAACGTGTTTCCTGAAACGCAGAGATAGAGTATAATCCTTACTGAATCTCTTCCTTTCATCAGATAGGTGAATTTTTTATAAAGTCAAAAAAAGTCATGGGCAATGGGAATTTGGGGATGAAGCTCGGCCAAACACCGAAGGCCTTTGTGGCGAGAGGTGATAAACAATATGGAACTGGATAAAATTGAGGAAGCAATGAAAAAGGTGGTCGAGTCATTGGACAGAGGAATTCGATTGGAAGCCGTCCTGGAAGATAGGAATGAATATCGGGTTATACTGTCAAAGGGAAATCATTCTGACCGGGCTACCCTCTCTCGCGAACTCTTAGGGGATTTTTTGGAAGGAGGAAAAGGTGGGCAGGAGGTGAGAAAGGCCATCGGTAAAGTCATAAGTAAGCTTAACCTCACCGCCCGCAAAAGAAGATGAAGGCCATTTGACAAAATCGGAAAGCTAAGGTATTTATTAAATTTCTGAGATTCTTCTACAGTCCGGCGTTAGTATGTTTTCTGGGGAATTAGAAAATGGTTGGCGAAAATAGTTATCTTCTGAAAATTCGCAACCTGCATACCTACTTCTTCACGGATGAAGGCGTGGCCAAGGCCGTTGATGGCGTAGATTTGGAATTAGAAGAAGGCGGAACCTTGGGTCTTGTAGGGGAATCCGGATGTGGTAAGACCGTAACGGCTCTATCCATCATGCGGCTTATCCCCGAACCCCCCGGCAAGATTACCACTGGGCAAATCTTCTTTGATGGCACAGACCTGCTCACCCTTTCCGAGGCCGAAATGCGCAAGATCCGGGGCCGCTCCATCTCCATGATCTTCCAGGAGCCCATGACTTCGCTGAACCCGGTCTTCCAGATCGGCGACCAGATCTCCGAGGTGCTGCGGTTACATGAGGGGATGTCCCGAAAAAATGCGTGGAACCGTTCCGTCGAGATGCTCAGGATGGTAGGTATTCCTTCCCCCGAGCGCCGGGTCTTCGAATATCCGCACCAGTTGAGTGGGGGAATGCGTCAGCGCGCCATGATTGCCATGGCCTTAGCCTGCAGTCCCAAGCTGATGATCGCTGATGAACCCACCACAGCACTGGACGTAACCATCCAGGCCCAGATTTTAGAGTTGATCAATCACCTACAAAAAGGGAAGGGGATGTCCGTCATCTTGATTACCCATAATTTAGGAGTGATCGCCGAGACTGCCCGGAAAGTAGCGGTCATGTATGCCGGGCGAATCGTTGAGTACACAGACGTGCGTCCCATTTTTGCCAGCCCGAAGCATCCTTACACTCAGGGTTTGCTGAACTCGATCCCCAGGCTGGATGAGGACCACACCGGGAAGGAAAGGCTGGAAGCTATCCCCGGTTTGGTTCCCTCTCTTCTGGAGCTTCCCAAAGGATGCAAGTTTTCGAATCGTTGTAAATACGTCTTTGATCGATGTGGAGAAGAACCCACCTTGATCGAAACGGGCCCGGGGCACCATGTCCGCTGCTGGCTGTATGAATAAAGCAGCTATCAGCGTTCAGCAATCAGCTATAAGGAAAAAAATAGACTAAATGAACGCGAACGGTAACCTCGTCGAAGTCAGAAACTTAAAAAAATTCTTTCCCGTGCATACTCATTTTTTTTCCCGGGCAAAAACTTTCGTCCAGGCCGTGGGGGGAGTCAATCTGTCCATCCGGCGGGGAGAAACCCTGGGTTTAGTAGGTGAGTCTGGGTGTGGAAAGTCCACTCTGGGCCGTCTGATTCTGCGCCTGGAAGAACCCACCGAAGGGCAAATTTTTTTCGAGGACGAAGACATTCTTCGGTACGACTCTCAACAGCTGCGCCTGCTGCGGCGACAAATGCAGATTATTTTCCAGGACCCTTATTCTTCTTTAAATCCCAGGAAAACCGTAGGTTCGATCATCGGGGAACCTCTCATCATCCATAGAATCGGGACTAAAAAAGAGCGAGAAGAACGGGTCTTAAAGCTGCTGGAGGTCGTCGGACTGAGGCCGGAGCACCTCAACCGTTATCCTCATGAATTTAGCGGCGGTCAGCGGCAACGCATCGGCATCGCCAGGGCCTTAGCTTTAAACCCCAAGTTGATCATCGCGGATGAGCCAGTCTCCGCCCTGGACGTTTCTATCCAAGCTCAAGTGTTGAACCTTTTGGAAGACCTGCAAGAGGAATTTCACCTGACCTATCTTTTCATCGCTCATGACCTCCACGTGGTGGAACATATAAGCGACCGGGTAGCTGTGATGCACCTGGGGCGCATCGCGGAACTGGCCCAAAGCGAAGAGCTTTACCGCAATCCCAAACACCCCTACACTCAGGCTTTGCTCTCAGCCAACCCCGTCCCGGATCCAACTCTCGAACGCAAACGGATCATCCTTCAAGGGGAAGTGCCCAGCCCGATCAATCCGCCCTCGGGATGCAACTTCCACACTCGTTGTCCTTATAAGTTTGACCCCTGCCCCAAGGAAGTACCCCAGTTCAAGGAAATCGAGCCCAACCACTGGGTGGCCTGTTACCTGTACGGCCCGAATGAATAAAGAATATTTACCACAGAGGGCACCGAGAACACAGAGAAGAAAAATTTTTAAATCCGAAATTCGAATATTGAATGCCGCCTCAGGCGGGACGAAACAAATCCAAAATCCTAAAATCGAAACCTCAAAGTCACTGAAAGGCTACATCTTCAAGTTTGAACATTTATATTTGTTTAGGATTTCGTGCTTGGGATTTAAAATTCATTCTCGGTGACCTCTGTGCTCTCTGTGGCTAAAGAATCAGTAGGAGGAATTTATGCCCACCCGAATCGACCTTAACTGCGACATGGGAGAAAGTTTCGGCGTGTACAAATTGGGACGGGATAAAGAAGTCATGGATTACATCTCCTCGGCCAACATCGCCTGTGGCTGGCATGCGGGGGACCCGCTCGTCATGGAGGAGACCGTTCGCCTGGCCAAAGAGAAGGGCGTTGCGGTGGGCGCTCATCCCGGTTACCCAGACCTCCTGGGATTTGGCAGGAGGCGCATGGACCTCAGCCCTTCAGAGATGGAAGCCTACCTTCTCTACCAGATGGGGGCCCTTTCTGCTTTCGCCAAGGCCTACGGTTTGCAGTTACAGCATGTTAAAGCCCACGGGGCCCTGGGGAACCTGGCCTTCGTGGACTTAGAAACTTCTAAAACCATTGCCCGCGCCGCAGCCCGCTTCAGCAAAGAAATCGTCTTCGTGGCTTTGGCCGGGTCGGTAATGGTCCAGGCTGCCAAAGAGGTCGGAGTTCGTTACGTGGAAGAGGTTTACGCCGATCGGGTTTACAACCCTGATGGTACTCTCCAGTCGCGCAAAATCGCGGGCTCTGTCATCCACGACCCAGAAAAGGCGGCCAAGCAGGCCTTGACCATCGTTCAAGAAGGGTACGTGGTTGCCCATGATGGGACAAAAGTAAAGGTAAAGCCAGACACCCTTTGCGTTCACGGCGACACGCCCGGCGCCATCGCCATTCTGCAAAAAATAAGGGAAGAGCTCAAGAAGGCCTCTATCGCCGTTAAACCCATGGGGCAGTGAAATGATGGAAGGACAGCCGAGGATCCTGCCCGCCGGAGACCAGGCCGTCCTTATCGAATTCGGGGCCGAAATCAATCCGGCGATCAACCGTCTGGTTCAGGCATTCACGCAAAAGGCCAACAAGCATAGAATACCCGGAATCGGGGATTTGGTTCCTTCGTATTGCACACTTCTGGTCTATTATGACCCTTTTTCTCTCTCCTTCTCCCGAGTGAGTTCCTGGGCTGAAGAGGTTCTTTCCAGCGGACCCGGGGAAAGTGAGTCTTCCCAAACGGTTAAGGAAGTCGCTGTTTGCTACGGAGGAGCGTTTGGGCCCGACATTTCTTTTGTGGCCAAACACAACGGGATAAGCGTGGAAGAAGTGGTCCAAATTCATACCAGCCAGCCCTACCTGGTCTACGTGGTTGGTTTCGTTCCAGGTTTTGCCGCCATGGGCATAGTCCCTCAAAAGATTCAGGCTCCGCGCCTGCCCAATCCCAGGACGAAAGTACCGGCTGGCTCTGTAGGCATTGGAGGGCAGCAAACGGGAATTTATGCGCTGGAATCGCCGGGCGGATGGCAACTGATCGGCCGAACACCCCTCACCCTCTTCGACCTGAACCGAACGCCCCCTTCTTACTTTCAGGCGGGTGATTACGCCCGGTTTTACCCGATCAGCGAGGAAGAATTCGAGAAAATATCAAAATCCAAAATGCAAAATTAATTGGGACGCGGATTTTCGCCGATAACCACAGAAAAAGTTTTTTATTAAAATCCCCATAATCTGCGTCCAAAAATTCTAATTTTGAATCTCACCTTTTTATGATCGAGGTCATCAAGCCCGGCATTTTCACTACCATCCAGGACAAAGGACGATGGGGTTACCAATCTTATGGCGTAGGTATCGCTGGAGCCCT
>JACRCA010000079.1 GCA_016234425.1 Deltaproteobacteria bacterium
GGCATTATTTCCGCTATCACCCCTCCGGTTGCCGGGGCGGCTTATGCCGCATCGGGCATTGCCAAGGCTGGGCCCATGAAAATTGGCTTCACCGCCTGCCGCCTGGGTGTGGCCGCCTTTATCCTTCCCTATATGTGGATCTACGGCCCAGCTTTGCTGCTTATTGGTGAGCCGCTAAGCGTGATTTGGGCTGCTATAACTAGCTCCATCGGCGTCGCTGCCTGCGCAGCCAGCATACAAGGCTATATCTTTCGCAGGGCAAGCATGCTCGAGCGCGTCCTGCTGCTGATCGCGTCGCTTCTCTTAATTAAACCTGGCTGGGTTACTGATGTCATTGGTCTGGGATTGCTCATTCCTGTTCTCATCGCCCAGGGTCTATTTGCCAAATTAGCGCACTGGAGCAAGCATTTTCAACCAGCCGTGGGGATAATGGATAGGGTGATAGATGAAGCCGGCGGCAAGGACCAGGGCTCAGGGGAAAACAACGAGACCACTGGAGATGTGCCATTCCGGCGTGGCTAAATATTTGGGGAAAAGTATTCTTTTCATTATCCCTTTTTTTTTCCTTTTCCCTATCCATCTAGATTGCCTCTGCCAAGGGAGCCAAAGTGCCCTATTGATTTTGGAGATCCAATGGGAGAATGAAAAAGAAGAAGTCTTACATTTACGAGTAAAAGAAGGTACGACCCTGATTCTCGCCTATAGGCATTCATTATTTCTCACTCCTCAGAAGGAACTCTACACGATCCACGCCGGGAGTCTGATTCTTCGGGAGATAAATTTTGGAAACCTCGAAGCAGCAGATTATTACGATTCGAATCCTCTTGGAGGTATCCATCCAGAGGGGGGCCTCTGGAAAATCAATCCGCCATTTCCGTTTCATTTCTCAAGTCTTAGGGTAAGAATCCCTTACACCGTTCATCTGTGCCTTATCATTAACGACTCCATCATCTGGAACTCTAAGGAGAAAGATCGAGGAGCACTTTTAATTGTGAGAACAACTCTCGATCAATAAATTGCTCCCTGTCGCCCTCGATAAAATTGCTAAGGAGACAAATTATGGAGATTCATCAGGAACTACGAGGCCCTTTACACGGGGTAAAGGTTGTTGACTTAAGCCATGTTCAGTCCGGTCCAATTTGTACCATGTTGCTTGGAGACATGGGTGCTGAGGTCATAAAAGTTGAGTCGTTTGCCGGCGATCAATTCCGCCTGCCGATGGAGGGTGCTCATTTCGTCAATTTCAATCGAAATAAAAGAGGGATCGCTCTGGACTTGAAAAAAGGGGAGGGGAAAGAAATCGTTTTAAGATTGGCCAAGAAAGCCGATGTGTTTGTGGAGAATTTTTTGCCCGGTGCTTTGGAAAGATTGGGTTTGGGGTATGATACGATCCGCCAACTAAACCCGAGGATCATCTACTGCTCAATCTCCGGTTTCGGGCAAATAGGCCCTTATCGGGAACGTCCGGCCTATGAACCAATCCTGCAAGCCATGTCCGGCATCATGGATACGACAGGGGAACCTGACCGACCTCCGGTACGCATCCGTCCAGCCATGATTGACTATTGTACGGCCATGAACGCAGCCTTTGGAATTGCCGTTTCCTTAATAGAGAGGGAGAAGACTGGCCAGGGGCAAAGAATCGACGTAGCTCTACTGGACGTAGCCATCAATGCCATGAGTCCTTACGTGACCCAATTCAAAAGGACTGGCGAACTGCCCAAAAGGGCAGGTTCATCGCAACCTACTGCAGCTCCATTCCAGGCCTTTGAGACCGGGGATGGCTTGATTTATATTGGTGCCGCTACGGACGAAATGTGGCAGAACCTTTGCAGGGCACTTGGATTAGAAGACCTGAGTAGGAACCCGCGCTATGCTACGCGCCAGGGAAGAATCGAACACAGGGAAGAACTGGCAGAGGAATTGAACAAAGTCACCAAACGATACAGGAGCCAAGACCTTGAGTCTAAGCTATTGGCTGTGGATGTCCCATGTGCTAAGATCCGAACCATTGGGGAGATAATTCAAGAACCTCATGTACAATCAAGAGGAATACTCGAAGAAGTAGATTACCCTATTATGGGGAAGATTATGACAATCAAAACACCCATATTTTTTTCTGGGGGACCCCCTACGACCCGATGGCGGGCTCCGCTGCTCGGTGAGCATACCAGAGAAGTGTTGATAGAACTCGGATACAGCCATCAAGAGATACAGGACCTCATAAATAGAAGGATCGCAGTACAATACGAGCCTTAACCAGGGGATTTTACTCGGAGAGATCCTCTGCCCTGGCGTGAACTTATACCCCCAAGGCGAATATTCTGACGGTGTTTGAATCCTCCGTGGCCAAATGTTTTTCGAATGGTAACAGTTTAGCTTTTTGAAAAGGCCCTTTTGCTGGTTTACCCGAATTGTCATTCCCGTGAAAACGGGAATCCAGGACCCAAAAAAAAGACCTGGATTCCTGCTTCCGCAGGAATGACAAGCTTGTTGCCCGCTTTATTTGGTTGATTTTTTCAAACGGCTAAATTGATGCCTCGAATGAAATGGCAAAAGAAGTCACAGATATGGCGCTTCAGGTCTTTGGAGGGTATGGATACTCTAAAGAATACCCGATTGAGCGGATGTTGCCGGATAGCCGTGCCTGGCCAGTGGCCGGGGGTATGGTTCAGATGCAACGCATCAATATCGGCGCGGCCATGTTAGGCAGAAGGTTTAACCAGAGATGAGGACCAGATAGAGCGGGTTTATCATTAGGATCGATTTCCAGGCAGAACGTAAGTCAAAAGATGGAGGAAATGTCATGGAAATAAAGAGCGTGAAATTGGAAATCCCCGAGGGGGCGAATATTATCGTCGGACAGACCCATTTCATCAAAACCGTAGAAGACCTATACGAGGTCATGGTCAATGCCATGCCGAAATGCCGCTTTGGCATTGCTTTTTGCGAAGCCTCCGGAGCTTGCCTGATCCGTCTGGAGGGGAATGATGAAGATTTGAGAAAGGTAGCCTTGCGGAATGCTGAAGCGATCGCTGCCGGCCATACCTTCGTGATGGTCCTTTTCGACGCCTACCCCGTCAATGTTCTTAACGCGATTAAAAATTGCCCCGAGGTCTGTTCCATCTTTTGCGCCACGGCCAACCCTGTGGAAGTCATTTTAGCTGAATCCTCGCAGGGCCGGGGGATTCTCGGGGTCATTGATGGATTTTCTCCCAAAGGGGTAGAGGGTCCAGAGGGTATTCAGTGGCGAAAAGAACTCTTGCGGAAAATTGGCTATAAAATATCTTGAGAAGTAAAGGGCGAGAGTGGTCTCATCGATGTGGACAAGAGGAAGAAGTGAGGCGGCTCCTTTGAGGGAGGCCGCTGATTAGGTCAGCCTCCCCAGGAAAAATCCTGTCCCATTTCCTACCCGCCCCGATTGTTGATTTGATCATTTATAAATGCTATGTTATTTTTTAGGCGGTTGAAAGGGATCTCTCCCGCCTTATTTCCTTGGTCGAGAAATGAGCCCCCATGGAGAGTGGAAGAGTCGTTGCTTTTTTCGAACAAAAGAAAATCCTGTGCGCAGTTTGCCTGGAGGCCAAGGAGCATAAAGTTCACCTCCTCAGCGAAGAAAATCGGGAAATCACCTTAGGCCATAATCGTATCGCCCACATTTCTTCCCATTCTTTAAGAGTCACCCTTCCTCGCGAATTCCTGGTGGAAGAGCTGAAGAAGCTTGTGGGGCGCCAGAAAGAACTAATGCGGGCCATTTCCATCCGGGACCTTTGGGAGCTCGTCTGCGGAGAAGGGGAAGGGTTCAGCTTACGCGATCTGACCGAGCTGGTTTTCGATTCTAAGGCCTCTTGTGACCACGAGATGGCCCTTTTCCGGGCAATTGCGAATGACCGGATCTACTTCAAGCAGAAGGGAGATCTCTATGAACCCCGCCACCCTGATAAGGTGGAGCAGATTTTCCGGCAACTCGAGCGAGAAGCAGAGCAGGAACGGGAAATCCAAGAGGCCAGCACCTGGCTGGCCAGGGTGTGGGCAGGCCAAATGGAGCCTGCGCCAGAGACAAGGGTGAAGACTATCGCTCTGCTGAAAGAGATGGCCCTCTTCGGCCCCGAAGCCCCGGAATATGCTAAAGGCAAAGAATTATTGAAAAGGGCTGGAATCCCTCTTCCCGAGGCTCCCTTTGATCTTTTGGTCCGATTGGGTGAATGGGAGCAGGATGAGAACCTTTTCCTCCTCCGCCACCAGATCCCCCGCTCTTTCCCGGCGAGAGTGCTGGGAGAAACAGAAGAAATCCTGGGGCAAGTTGAGAAAGGAATTTCCCTCTACCCCCAAGACCGGGATTTGACGTTTTTGCACCCCCTGACTATCGATAGCGAATTCACCCGGGACATCGATGACGCTTTGAGCCTGGAGCGTGTCGGCAGGGATTTTCAGGTGGGAATTCATATCACGGATGTGGCCACCCTTGTCGATGGGCGTAAAGAAATTTTTCAGGAAGCCATGGCCCGAGCCACCTCCATCTATCTGCCAGATCAGCGCATTCCCATGATTCCGCCAGCGCTTTCCGAAGGAACCTGTAGCCTCGTCGTCGGGGAGAAACGGAGGGCTCTCAGTTTTTTGGTGCGCCTGGATGAGGAAGGGAAGATCCTTGATTACCAAATTGTCCCCAGCCTCATCCAGGTAGAACGGAGGCTTTCCTACGACTTGGCTGATCAGCTTCTGGAAGAGGAAGAAGAGGAGCTCTCCATTCTGCGGCGAATAACCGAGAAACTCTTCCGGCGACGGCTGGAGTTGGGAGCTTTCTTCATTCCCCGGCCTGAACGGGTAATCCGCGTAAGCCGGGAGAAGGAAATCACCATCTTCAAACGTGACCGAGAGAGTCCTTCCCAGAAAATGGTCTCTGAGCTCATGATCCTGGCCAACTGCTTGGCAGCACTCTTCCTGAAGGAAAAGGGGATTCCCGCTATCTACCGGGGCCAGATGGAACCTCGGGAAAAAATTCCCCCGATGGACAGATTTGATCCCCTTCAGGCGTACCGTTTGCGCAGAGTGATGAACCGGGTAGAGGTGAGAACTCAACCCTTGCGGCATTCTGGCCTGGGAGCGGAAGCTTATCTTACTCTGACCTCCCCCATGCGCCGCTTTTATGATTTACTGATCGAACAACAGATCCTAAGAGCTCTGCGCGGAGACCCGGTTTTGAACGAAGGGCAACTGGAGGAAATCATCACCGCAGTTGGCCCCAAGCTGACCAAAGTGGGTTTAGTGGAGGAGCTCACCGAGCAATACTGGATCTTGCGCTACCTGGAGAAGCGGCTGGGCTCTACGGCAACAGCGGTTATCCTGGATCGATTCCCGAATAAATATTTAATCCATCTGAATGAATATCTCTTAGAGACGGATATGGCCGCCCCTGCTGGTCGGGAATACGAGCCGGGTGATCAAATCCTGGTCCGGGTGGAGAAGGTCCACCCCCGTTCCGGAGTCCTTAAAATTACCCCGGTTTAAAAAATTACCTCAATCTGCCCCGACTGCTGCTTGGATCAGCTCCTGTTTTTTTTGGAAGAGTTTCTCACCCAAACTGACGTGATAGATATGCGGGTTGCGTAGGCGCTTGTGTTCGGAGCGCAGACACGTAAGGCTTTGGAAAGTTCTCTCCTGGATTTCTTTAAGTGCCGGGCTCTGGTAAACTCGCTTTCCTCCCTTGATGATAGGAACAAGGATTTCTTCTTTTTTAAAGTGCCCCGGGTATGTCTTGCTGACATGGGAGAGCATAGGATGGAGGGCTTTCATAGGCTGGCCATCGGGAACGGATTCTTCCTCGAAGATGATCACGTCGCCACGCATAAAATTCTTTTCATCATAAAAGCGGAGCACTTTTTTAACGCCCGGGTTCGTAGTTTTCTCGGGGTCATCGGATACCTTCAGCTTGGGAAGGAGGTGCCCATCCTCGAAGATGGCCGAAAGCTTGTATACTCCGCCGAGGGCTGGACAGGAATAAGAAGTCACCAGCCTGGTGCCTACACCCCAGATATCAATCTCCGCTCCTTGCTTCTTGATCGATTCGATCAACCACTCATCCAGGTCGCTCGAGCCCAAGATCCGCGTGCGGTCAAACCCGGCCTCATCCAGCATCTTGCGTGCTTCGCGGCTCAAAAAAGTCAGATCTCCGCTGTCCAGGCGAATTCCGGAAAGCTCTCCTTGCTTTCTTTCTTGAATTTCCTTTCCCACCTTAAGGGCATTGGGAACTCCGCTCCGTAACGTGTCATAGGTGTCGACTAAAAGGATGCAGTTCCGGGGGTAGATTTTCCCGTAGGCCTGGAAGGATTCGAGTTCTGTAGAGAAAGATTCCACCCAGCTGTGGGCCAACGTGCCGCGCACTGGAATGCCGTAGATTCTTCCCGCCATCAGGTTGGAGGTGGCCCTGGCTCCGCCGATGAAAGCAGCCCGGGCCGCGCTCAATCCTCCGTTTGGCCCGTGCGCCCGGCGGACCCCGAACTCGATGACCGGGTCATCTTCGGCGGCGAGGCACACCCGCGCAGCCTTGGTAGCCACAAGAGTTTGAAAATTGAGGATATTCAGCAGAGCCGTTTCGACAAATTGGGCTTCGGGCAAGGGAGCTGTAACCCGGACGATAGGCTCTTGGGGAAAAACCAAAGTTCCCTCTGGGACGGCGTAGAGGTCGCCGGTGAAATGAAGCTCCTGGAAATATTGCAGGACTTCTGGGGGAAAGAGATGCAGACTTTTCAGATAATCGATGTCCCCATCGTCGAAGTGGATGTTCTGGATATAATCGATCAGTTGTTCGAGGCCTGCGGCCACACAGAAACCTCCATCTTCGGGGATCTTACGGAAAAAGTAATCGAAGTTAGCTATCTGGTCCTTTTTCCCCAGAAGATAATACCCTCCTACCATGGTCAATTGGTAGAGGTCTGTCAGCAAAGTCATGTTCACCGTCATCGCTTTACCTTTTCTCCAAGAGATTCAGAGGAATCCTTCCTCCTCAAATGTAATTTTCCATCAGACTGTATATCTCTTGCTCTACGTGTTCAGAAAATTTAGGCTCTGCTTCTCTGTTGTACGAGCGGCCCAATTCATCGATCATTTGGACCACGCGGCATCGGAGGTTAAAATCCTGCAGGTCTCCGAGACTGCGATAATAACCCAACCTCCGGCCCACCCGGAATCGCAGGCGCTCCTCTGCGGGTAAGGCTAAATAGCGGTCGATCACAGCGATCATCTTTTCTTTCTCCTCGGGAAGCTTTCCTTGAACTTCTTCCAGAAGGTTCAAGATATGGTCGCTGACCACTGTACTGCGGATGCCGTTGAGGGTTTCGATGAAAAGCCTGATTTCCGAGACTACCGCATCATCTGGAATGGGGACGAACTCACCCTTTTCGACCTTGCCGAAAAGAGGCATATCTTTGCGCACGTAGAGGGTCCGCAGCCGAATGAAGTCCGGATTAATCTGATTCAAGACCTTAGCTGTTTCCACGGCATGCTCCCGCCACCATCGTTGGCCTCCAAGCCCGGGCATTACATACTCCGAGAGGGAAATACCAGATTCCACCACATTTCTCCCAGCCTGAATATGTTCTTTCGCTGTAACCCCTTTTTTCATGTACTGCAGCACTGGGTCATAGCCGCTCTCCAATCCGATATGGATACGGGAAAGCCCAGCTTGCCGAAGCTCTTTCAGCTCCTCTACGGACTTTTTAGCCACAGTCCGGGATCGGCCATAACTGGTGATCCGCTGGACGGAGGGAAATCTTTCTTTGAAATATTTGAGGATTTCTACGAGGTCGGCGGTCTTGACGATCAGGGAGTTGGCATCCTGGAGGAAGACCTGACGGCCTCCGAAAAACAGCCACCCGGCTACGCTTTGGAAGGTCTGGTCATACCGCCCAGCTTGGCTGAAGATCCTCTGCAAGACCCCTTGGTTTATCTCCCCGGCGAACCCCATTTTCCAAGATGTCTGGCGAATCTCATCATAAATCGCCTTCACTTGATCAATATCTTTTTTAATTTCTTCCACTGAACGGGAAGAAAACTGCTCCCTTTTATAGGTATGGCAGAATTCGCATTTGTTCCAGGAGCAATTTCGGGTTACGCGAAGCAGTAGACTTTGGGCCTCGCTCGGCGGGCGAATGGGCCCCATCTCGAAAGTATCGATCATGCTCTTTCCTTCTTTAGAAAATAACTGCACCCCTTTCCATATGTGGCCGTGCCTTATACGAAATGAAAACTGCTGTAAATTTATACCACGATTCATTTCATTTTTCAATGAAACCCAAGCGGGACACATCATAGAAATTCTCTCCTCTTTTCACTGATTGGGGGGAGGCCCTTAAAAGAGATTCTAAACTAGTCAAAAGTGGAAAAAGGGTCTGCCAAAAACATCTTGACAATTTTCTAAAAAATGATATTGAGTATTGCAGCATGAAACCTTTGGGGATGGGCGATGGATCACATTCTTTTTCCATGCCGCCTGTGTGTGCGGTTGGATGAGCGCTGAGTATTTTCACTTTTTTAAGCGAAGGGGATTTGCGTCTTGTGGACCTAGCCGAACGGCTAAACCTGCATAAGGCCATATGTAATCAGCTATTGGCCACATTGGAACGAGCAGGCATGGTGGCCCGGGAAGAAAGGAATCGTTACCCCTTGGGACCCGGAATCGCCCTGCTGGCGGGACATCTGCTGAAACGCTACCGGACGTTAATTGACCTTCTTCGGGAGCCACTCCAGGGCATCTGGGAGACGACTCGCGAGACAGTGACGGTCCATGATCGAGTCGGGGCCGAGCGGGTCTGCGTCGAAGAGTTAGAGAGCCCTGAGGCGATTGCCTATCGAGCAGGCATTGGCCACCGTGCCTCGCTCTATTTAGGCTCGGCAAGCAAAGTGCTTCTGGCCTTCCTGCCGGCGGCGGAGCGCGCTGCTATCCTCCGGGAGCTACGATTGGCCTCTTTTACAAAACGGATCATCACCAACTCTGTCCGCCTTACTAAAGAACTGACAAAAGTTCGCCGAGCTGGGTATAGCGTCTCCTCCGGAGAACGAATCACCGGAGCCTCGGCCGTGTCTGTCCCGCTACTAGACTCTGAAGGCAGGGTGATCGCAGCTGTCAGTATCCTTGGCCCAAATTCGCGGCTGACCCCGGAGAAGCTGAGGCGCTTTGCCGCTATTCTGAAGCGCGAGGTTCGGCCACTCCCGATGGTCCTGCCAGATTCATTTCTGTTTGCCGAAGAGAAAAAGAAGTAGCTA
>JACRCA010000080.1 GCA_016234425.1 Deltaproteobacteria bacterium
AGAATTTTTTCACCACAGAGCACGCAGAGAACTCCGAGGCATAAATAATGAAAACGAAAAAATTGCTTCAAATGCATTCCCCTCCCCCTTTGGAGACTGTGTAGCAATGGAAAAAAGAGCCGTCATTCCCGCGAAACTTGTCCCTGCGAAAGCGGGGAGCAAGAATCCAGGGCAATTTTTAAATGACGAAGTCCCCTTACCAGAAAGATTTTTCCAATGATTTGACCTGACTGGATGCCCGCCTCCGCGGGCATGACGAATTACGACAGAGCCTCTTGACGGGGGAGGGCTTGCCCTGTGGAGTAAGCTATACTACTCCACAGGGTAAAGGTGGGGGTGGAGCCAGCATGCCAAGCAAAGAAGATTTGCGCAAGATTTTAGCGCGCGTCGACGGGCGGGGATACAAGGCCTACAAGGACATCGAAGGGGCCTATGATTTCGGGGATTTTTGGATGTTTGTTGACCATGTCCAGGGTGACCCGTTCGCCAGCCCATCACGAGTGCGTCTGCAGGTTCATCAGGATAGAGCGAAAATTCCGCCGGAGCTTTTTCAGAACAAAACGAGGGCTATAGCCCTGCAAGATTACCTGACCCGAAAATTTGCCGAGGCCATCCGCGCCATGGCGAAAGGCTCCCGGGGGATTGGAGGCAGTGGAAAGATATCAGTCGATATTCCTGGCCAGGAAGTTCTGGAGAGGACTTCCTGCTTTGTGAATGAGAAGTGGGTGGAGGTGCGCTTCACCATGGGTTTGCCAGCAGCCGGACGGACGATTTTGAGCCAGCAGGCTGAAGAGATGTTTTTCGGAGAAGTTCCCCGGATTGTGGAACGGTCTTTGTTTTACGGAAACCTTCCACCCCATGGGGGAAGGAATCACGTGGACGTGGTGGAAGATCAGGAATATATCCGTTCCTGGCTGAGCGAGAAAAAGTGGATCTGCTTCCTGGCCAATGGGTCCCTTCTGCCGCGCACCAGTGGCGTGGATGACCGGCCATTGCCAAAAGAAGAAGGCATGGGGATGTCCGTTATCCTATTCCAGTCTCCGCCCGAGCTGGAAGTCGAAGTGCCCACGCTTCACCGGGGAAGGATAAGGGGAATGGCCATCCCGGAAGGAGTCGTTCTCATTGCCGGTGGAGGCTTTCATGGAAAGTCCACGCTGCTCAATGCCATTGAGAAAGGGGTCTTTGCGCACATCCCTGCAGATGGACGGGAATTCGTGGTCACTCACCCTGCGGCTGTTAGGATAAGGGCAGAGGATGGAAGGGCCGTGGAGAAAGTGGACATTCGCCCTTTCATCACGAACCTGCCGCTGGGGAAAGACACCACCGAGTTCTCCACGGAAAATGCCTCTGGAAGTACTTCCCAGGCGGCAAATATCATGGAGGCCCTGGAGGTGGGAGCAAAAGTGCTGTTGATCGACGAAGATACCTCAGCCACTAATTTCATGATCCGAGACCAACGGATGCAAGAACTGGTCTCCAAAGAAAAGGAGCCCATCACCCCTTTCATCGATAAGGTCAGACAACTCTATCGCGACCGGGGAGTTTCCACGGTGCTGGTGATGGGTGGATCGGGGGATTATTTCGACGTGGCAGACAGGGTGATTGTGATGGATTCTTACATTCCGAAAGATGTGACCAGCCGGGTTAGAGATATTATCCAGAAGCATCCAACCGGGCGAAAACCTGAAGGAGGAGAAGGCTTCGGTAAAGTCTATTCTCGGATTCCGCTCCCTGAAAGCTTCGATCCTCGGAGGGGAAAAAGGGAGGTTAAGATTGGTACCCAGGGCCTGAAGAAAATTGTTTACGGGCGAACGGAAATCGACCTTTCTCAGGTGTCCCAGGTAGTAAATGAGAGCCAGACCCAAGCGATCGGGGACCTGATCCATTACTGCGCTACCCGCTATTTCCAGGGGGCTATTCCTTTGGCAGAAGGTCTAAGGAGAGCCTTGGCTGATGTAGAAGAAAAAGGGTGGGATATTCTGGTGCCCTTCGAACGGGGAGATTATGCTCGCCCCAGGATTTTCGAGGTAGCCGCAGCCCTGAATCGGATGAGGACTCTAAGGGTAAAGACAGTGAATAGTGAAAAGTGAAGAGTGAAAAGGAAACAAAGTTATTCTAACCGGTGGACATCCCCGGGCGAAAGGGCGTTAATATTCTTGCCGCAAACAGCGGGCCTGTGTTAAAAAAGAAAAACAATTTAAAAAAGGCGGAGAGACCGATGAATCTCAGAGCACGCATCTATGTGGAAAACCAGAAAAGGGTAGCCCTAGCCAAACTCGAGGCTCGCCTGGCCTTCCTCAGAGAGAAAGGGTTGGACTCTGAGGAGATTTTGCGAGAGGCAGCCTTTCGCCAGATAAAGGGCGTGATCCGCCAGGCGGATTTTCGGCTGGCCAGGATCGCTGCCCAAGAGAAGCTGAACAGGGAAAGAGCCCAGGCGAAAGCAGAAAAATTGGCGGCCGAAAAAGCCGCGCGGGAAAAGGCCAAGGCAGAAGCCGAGGATGTGTCGGCAGTGAAAAAAGTAAAAAAGGAGAAGATAGAGAATGGTGCGATACCGAGGAAAGAGGGAAAGCCCGAACAAAAGAAAGGAAAAGCAGAAGGAAAAGCCCGAAAAGAAGAACCTCGTTAAACTCGCTTTTCTTGCCCCACTCGGGCAATCCGACGACTTGCCAAAGGTAGGAGAGGGGGGTTGGCCCAAACCGCTCAGAAGTAACAGAAAATCCTTCTTGTAGGGGCGACTCCTGAATCGCCCCTACAGGATTTTTCCTCTATGATTTCCTCCTATTTTTTCTTCGGGGAGAGGATTGCTTTTAAAGCTCCGGCGGGGACGGCTTTGACTACTTTCTTGGCTGGGATCTTGAGAGGTTCCCCAGTTTGCGGGTTGCGGCCGACCCGGGCCTTGCGGTGCTGGACCTTAACCGTGACAAACCCGGGGAGAGCCAATTTATCTCCCTTTTTGATGGTTTTGGCCGCCAGGTCGTTGAGCTGGTCGAGAACGGCAGAGGCTTGCTTCTTGGCGATTCCGACCTTCTCTGCCAGATAGGCTACGATCTGCATCTTGGTCATGGGCATAACAAACTCCTCCTTTCTGATTTGATAAACTACACTGGCCTACTTTCCAGACCTAATCTCAGCTTAAGCAAAATTCCAAGCCCCACGAGCATGAGCCTGTGACGTTCTTGAAAGCCTCTGTTCTTTCCCTAAAATTTAGAGAAAGATTATATGCTGTTTAGTAAGCTGTCAAGAGGAAAATCATGTTTTGGCCTTATTTTTTTCTGAATTAGCCAGCATGTTTTTCTCTTGGCAGGAAGAAAAGGGTTTGCTAAGGTAGTTGGTTAGTCGGATCATCCGGGAAAATTGCGGGGAGAGCGTGAAAGTATTAGGAATTTACGGCAGTCCCCGAAAAGGGGGGAATACGGAACTGCTCCTCAAGGAATTGCTGCGGGGCTGCCGGGACGCGGGGGTGGAAGTTGAAGAGGTCTTTCTTCGCGACCTCAAAATTACGCCCTGTTTGGAAATATATGCCTGCAAAAAGGACGGAAAATGCCCGATTCGGGATGATATGCAATTGCTATACCCAAAGTTAGTGGAGGTGGATGCATTGGCTTTGGCCTCCCCGGTATTCTTTTATGCTGTCAGTGCCCACATGAAGGCCTTCATCGACCGCTGCCAGGCCCTGTGGGCCAGAAAATATCTGTTGAAACAACCCATTTCTCCGGGCAAGCCCAAGAGGAAAGGGGTTTTCATTTCTGTGGGTGGTTCTAAAGGAAGCAGGATCTTTGAAGGGCCCCTTCTGACTATGAAATACTTTTTTGATTCTCTGGATATGATCTTCTACCGCTCTCTTCTCTTTAGGGAGATTGATGCTCCGGGTGAAATTCTGGAGCACCCCACGGCCATGGCAGAGGCCTATGCGTTGGGAAAAGAATTGGCCCGATGAGTTAGGAGTTAAGAGTTCGGAGTTGAGAGTGCAGGGTCTCGGCAAACTCCGAACTAAGTCGGTTTAATGAATAATCCGAGAAAAAAAACAGGCCAAGCCGAACCAACCGAGAGAAGTAACCCTTCGTCGCGTCACATTGATTCAGCCTCCGCCCTGAGGATTGCCGAGATCATCAACCGGGAAGATCAAAAAATCGCCCTGGCTGTCCGGTCAAAATTGGGACCCATCGCCCGGGCCATTGAGATAGCCCACGAAGCGTTTTCTCGCAGAGGAAGACTTTTTTACGTGGGAGCGGGGAGCAGCGGAAGATTGGGAGTGTTGGATGCTGTGGAATGCCCTCCGACCTTTGGCGTCTCCCCCGGCACGGTTCAGGGGATTCTTGCGGGGGGCAAGAACGCTCTTTGGCGTTCAGCTGAAGCCGCAGAGGATGACCCGCTTGCTGGAGCAGAGGCCATTTGCCGGGTTGGAGTTGGGGCCAAAGACGTTGTCTGCGGCATCAGTGCTTCGGGAAAAACTCCCTTTGTTCGCGGAGCACTGGGGGAAGCCCAGAAGAAAAAGGCCCGGTGCATTCTGATCTCCTGCCATCCTTCTCCAGCAATCGCCCCACTGGCGGATGTGGTGATAAACCCTGTAGTCGGGCCAGAAGTCATCTCTGGCTCCACGCGCATGAAAGCGGGCACAGCAACGAAGATGATTTTGAACATGATTTCCACCGGGGCCATGATCCGCCTGGGTAAGGTTTATAATAATTTGATGGTTGACGTGAGGCCCTCTTCGGCGAAACTCAGAGGGAGAGCGGAGGGGATCATCAGGTCTGTTTTGGGATGCTCGCGAAATCGGGCCAAAGAACTCTTGCGCTCCTCGAAAGATCGGGTGAAAGTAGCCATTGTCATGGGAGCGAGGAATTGCGGTACAAAAGAAGCAGAACGATTGCTCGAGGAAAGACAGGGCTTTTTGGGGGAAATCCTTTGAGACGGCTGGCCCGAATTCGGGAGAAAAGGACCAGGATCATTCTGGGGTTGATGTCCGGAACTTCGGCGGATGGGGTGGATGTGGCCCTGGCCCAGATATATGGAAGAGGGCTGACTACTCGCACCCAGCTTCTTTCTTTCGCCACCTATCCATTCCAGCAAGAAATGAGAAAACGTATCTTAAAGCTCTTTTCCGCCAGAGCGCAAGAGATTTGCGAGATGAATTTTGTCTTGGGCGAGTTTATGGCGGAGTGCGCTTTGAAGCTGCTCTGTCAGGTAGGGTTGTCTCCCCAGCAGGTGGATTTAATCGGCTCCCACGGACAGACGGTCTACCACATCAGCGGGCAGGCTGGACGGAAAAACTCGACCCTGCAGATCGGGGAAGGGGCGATCATTGCGGCGCGGACAGGAGTGATCACAGTCTGCGATTTTCGCCCGGCGGATATTGCGGTTGGGGGTACGGGGGCTCCCTTAGTCCCTTATGCCGACTTCATCCTTTTCCGCAAGAAGGGGCGGGTCCGGGCCCTGCTGAACCTCGGGGGAGTTGCCAATGTGACCATCGTTCCAGAGAAGTTAGAAGAAGTGATCGCCTTTGACACCGGACCAGGGAACATGATTTTGGATGGGTTGATCAGAATAAAAGGTAGGGGGAAGAAAAAATGGGATCAGGCTGGCCAGGTCGCCGCGAAGGGAAGGGTAGATAGAGAACTCTTTGGGCAGTTGATGAATCACCCGTATTTTTCCCGAAAGCCACCAAAGTCTACTGGAAGGGAGACATTCGGGGAGGCATTTGTAAGAGATTTATGGAATCGGGCGCGGCAGATGCCCTTCGAGGACCTGATGGCCACAGCCACCTATCTTACAGCGGCCTCCATTCATCGCAGCTTTCAGCAGTTCATCTTTCCGCATTTCATGGTGGATGAAATCTTTGTCTCCGGCGGTGGAAGGCACAATCAAACGCTTATGAACTTTATGGAGGGACTTTTTCAGCCGATTCCCGTGCAACCTTTGAACAATTTGGGCATTGATGGAGATGCTAAAGAAGCTCTGGCCTTCGCCCTTCTGGCGGACGCCACCATCCAAGGGGTACCGGCCAATGTACCTAAAGCGACCGGAGCAAAAAGGCCAGCTGTGCTGGGGAAGATTATCTTATGAGTGCGGAATAACCTCATCCCGATTGGCTATGCTCTCTTGGATATGGAATTGGAGAAAAGAAGTGAGGGCAAATTCCTGGAGAAAAAAATTTATACCGGTTGAAGGAGAGACGTCTCTGGAGGATTTTCGGGGGAGAAGGGGAAATATTTTAGTCATCGCGCCGCATCCGGATGATGATGTTTTGGGGGCGGGAGGTACCATGGCGGCCGCTTCTGCCGAAGGAAAAGGGGTTTTTTCTGTTTATATTACCGACGGCCGGGGCAGCCCCCGGAAAGATAAAAATATCTCAGATGATGAGATGGCCACGCGCAGACAGAAAGAAGCCCTGTCCGCTTTGCAAGCTGTTGGCGCTGTGGGTGGTTTTTTCCTGAAAAGGGGGAGGGAAGAATTAGAAGGAGAGATGGGGCAAAAAACAGGGAAAGAGCTCAGGGAAATCTTCCAGTTTATCCAGCCCGAAGAAATATTCCTTTCGGGCCCCTACGAACGACATATCACCCACCAACGTTGCACCCGATTAAGCATCGAGGCTCTGCGGGCGGTGGCGGGTTTGAAAACAACCCTTCTCGCTTACAGCCTTTGGGGTTCTTTTTGGGGGGAGAAAAGGAGGGTCGTACGGGACATCAGTCCCTTCATCAAGAAAAAGGTACAGGCGGTCCTTGCCCACGCCAGCCAGATCGATTACAAAAATTACCAGCAGGGCATAATGGGTAAAAACAATTACGAGGCCATTTTCTGGGAAAGCCACGAAGTGCAGAAGGCTGCCTTCGTGGAAATTTTTATGGACATGACCGAACTAATAGAAAAAAAGGATTTGACCCTCGAGTCCTTCATGCGCCAGGACTTCGAAGCCTTCATCCAAAAATACAGTATTTCCCCCATTCCCCCAAATCAAGAACTTCAGTAAAATTAATAAAAAGCCGATAGGAGGATTGGGGGCGGGGAATTATTGCTCATCAGAGGGGAAAAATGAAAGTAATTCAGGAAATTTTCTGTACGAAATGCGGGGAAAAGCAGGTCACCAATGTAGAGGAGCTTTTGCGAGAGGATCTTTTTTGGCGGACTTGCGAGTTCTGCAAGCGGTTCGGGCTGACGGTGGTCACAAGAAGGAAATTAAGCATCCGCGAATGGATGGAAGCTTTATACAACACCATGGGGTTCAGAATCATGGAAATAGAGGCTTTTTTAAAAAGAGAATTAAAGAGCCGTCCCCCCCTCTAAGGTCAACCTCTCTCTGGAATCCCTCAATCCAAGCTTTCCCCTCTTGGGCGCACCAGCTGGGAAGCACTTCGCGAAGAATCCCTTTTCCTCCCGGGCTGCCCAGCCCTTTGCCGTAGATGATCCGCACAGCCGGAATTTCCGCCCGGTAGGAAGCCTCGACGAAATCCCGCGTCTCTCTCAGCGCTTCCTTTACAGAAAGCCCGTGCAAGTCCAGAGTAGGCTTGATATCCGCAGCGCTTTCCCGCCACAATTTTTTTAAAAATTTTTTCAAGCCCATGGCCGCGAAAGTGATCCCCACCCCGCGCTCGCTGGCGTTGGTTTTCCTGAAAGCACTCGATTGACCTGGCTACCGTAAG
Source organism: Deltaproteobacteria bacterium (assembly GCA_016234425.1). Taxonomy (GTDB): domain Bacteria; phylum Desulfobacterota; class SM23-61; order SM23-61; family SM23-61; genus JACRCA01. The sequence goes on from JACRCA010000080.1 coordinate 7,638, forward strand.
TTGATAGATTATAAAAAAAATCAGAAGATGTCAATCAAGGAGGCTTCTTGCCTTCCTTCACCTTTTGAGGTGACGAATGATCACTCATTAACCGGGCGGGGAGGGTGATGAAGGAGGGAGCATCGGCGGGAAAAGGATATCTCCAGAGTCCCCGCTTCTCTTCCGCCAAGCAAAGGCGGGAGCGGAGGAATCCAGGGCATCCTCGGCTGAAGCCCCGCCCCTGCCGATGGAAGAACTGACGCCTTATGATCCCGAGAGAATCACCCTCCCGCCCGGATGCAGCGCTGGATGATCCTGCCAGGCCCGGGGGTTCAGGGCGCTTCGCTTGGCATCATGAGGCGCTGGTGGTTTCAGGGATGGGGGCGGAAAAGGCACCCGGCCTCATTCTGCGGAGACCTGGCTGGAACCTTTGAGAAAGGCTTTTTCCCGGCCGATGCTGCCCGCGCTCATCGCCCCGAACCCCGGGCCACGA
>JACRCA010000081.1 GCA_016234425.1 Deltaproteobacteria bacterium
ATGCCAGTAACGGTAATGAGTAAGGCCGGCACCCAAAGCCACGCGGATTCCCAGTTCATAGCCGGCAGCAATCGCGGCCAAGAGGTCTCGACCGGAAACGTGCTCCCTTTCAGCCACAGCCAGCGCGGCTGGAATGACAACCGAGGCCGGGTGAAAGATAGATTCCCTGTGCAGGTCATCCATTTCCAGCAGACAGGAAGAGGCGCTATTTACCCATGCTGCCAGGAGGCCTATGGTTCTGCTCCCGTTGGGAATAATGGTAGATTCCGCCTGGCCCTGGAGATGCTCTATGACTTCGAGCATGATCTGGATGGGAGTCTGGGTTTGTCCCACGTATACCGTACCCAGCCAGTCCAAAAAATGGGTCTTTATCTTCTGCACCTGATGCCCTGAGAGATCCTCATAAGTGAGGGAGCAGGCCTGTTGAGCTAACTGTTGGGTGAGGGACACGGTTTCGGCCATGGTTTCGTTCACTCCCTTGCTACCTCCCCCTCGAGGAGGAGGGTAAAGAATCAATGATGGCCATGGCCCCTGCTGGAGCGCCATTGCATTTGTACAACTTTAGGGGGAGGGCTACAAATAGGAATTCATTTCGATCGATAAGCTCGAGATTGCTTAAATTTTCGATGTGCGGGATTCCATGACCGAGGAATATCCGATGTATCGGAAACTTCTTCTCTGTAAGAATGCTGCTTTGCTCGGGGTTGTCCATGGGGAAATCAAGGCCCAAAGACTTTATCTTTTGCTCCACCAGCCATTGGGCAGTCTCCGGCAGAAGGAACGGGTTTTGGGCATACAGGTCATCCGTGCCCCATTTTTCCTTAAGCCACCCCGAATGTAAAATGGCAATTTTCCCCCTTAGGTCTTTTCCCTTAGCGGCCTGTTTTATCTGCTCCAAAGAAATCCCCTTTTTCGGTAAAGCCATCTTCCTCAAGTCGAGCATGACAGCCTTCCCCACGATCTTTTCCAGCGGCAGATCATCAATGGTCAGGCCATCTCTTATGAAATGATAAGGGGCATCCACGTGCGTTCCTGTATGGGTGCTTATTTGCAGGAACGAACTGGAGCGGAAATCTTTATCATGGAAGTGAAGGTCTTTTAATTCGAAATCCGGATGGCCGGGGACTAACGAAATTTTATCCTTTCGAAGAAGGACGGTTAGATCGATGATCCTCATAATTGGTCCTTTAATCGAAGATTCAAGTCTGGGGAAATTGGCAGTATTCGGTCAGCACTCCGCTAGCACTTACCGGGTTCACAAAGGCGATCTGGCTGTGGCGTGATCCAGGTCTCGGCTTCTCATCGAGGAGTTTAAATCCTTGGGCTTTCAAACTTTCCAGAACACCATGAATGTCGTCTACCTGGTAACATATATGGTGTAAACCACCCCCTCTTTCTTTCAAAAAAGCCCACAGATCACCAGTCGGTGCCGTGGGCGCCAAGAGTTCAATGGATACTCCTCCGATGTCGAAAAACGCTAGTTCAATCTTTGCTGGCTCAAAAAATTCCATGTGCGGTGGCCCCTGGAACAACAAATTTTTATATCTTTCAATAGCCTCTTGAAGATTGGAAACGACGATTCCTATATGATCAATTTTTTTGATCGTGGGCATGGCTTTTCATCCTCTCTGGTTAATGTAATTGCAAGGGAAAAGCGATTTGGCTGCCTATTTTACCTCGGACTAATTACATAATTGATCGGGAATAGCCTTGTCAAGATAATTATTTGGAATCCTTAGAAAACAGCCCTTCTCCCGCGCCTGAGGTGTGAGAAGGTGCGGGTTTTCCTCTGAGAGACTCGTTGAATTTCAGAGATCTCGCAATTTTATTTTGACAGGATGGATTTCTTTTGATACTCAATGGTAGAAAATTTTATCCTCGATGAAAACTCTATTAGGCAATCATCCGGATTAAGAGAAAAGGAGGTTTCCCATGTCAACCCCGCGAATCCTCTATCAAATCGCAAGCCAGCGGCCGCCCCTGGCCCCGCCGCAGGGCAAACCCCTCATCGTTCATATCGTGCTGAATGTGGAGAACTGGCGGTTTGATCACAGCATGCCGCGCAAAATTCTGCCGGCGCCCCACGGGATTGAAAGAATCCCCGATGTACCGAACTTCACCTGGGCTGAGTATGAGATGCGCTGCGGCTTTCCCCGCATCCTGGGCCTCCTTGAAGAGCGCGGACTTCCAGCCAGTACGAGCATCAACGCCAGCGCAATTGACAGCTACCCCGCCTGTGCCGAAGCCATGCGGGATGCGGGGTGGGAGTTCATCGGCCATGGTATTCATCAGCGCGCCGTTCAGGCAGAAGATAACGAAGGTGAGCTGATTGCTCAGGCTCTCAAGAGAATCGAAAATTTTACCGGCATTCGGCCGCGCGGCTGGCTGGGGCCAGGTTTGCAAGAGACCTTTGATACTCCGGACCTGTTGAAGGCCGCTGGAATTGACTATGTTTGCGACTGGGTCCTGGATGACCTACCTTGCTGGATGACCACCCGGCACGGACCCCTGATTGCCATGCCCTACAGCCTGGAGATCAATGACAGCGTGGTCTACGCCGTGGAGAAGCACTCATCTCCCGAGATGTACCAGCGTCTGCGGGATACACTGGAGACCTTCGATCGAGAACTGCTGAAACAGCCCCGCGTGCTCACCCTGGCTCTCCATCCTCACTTGATCGGGGTTCCCCACCGGATTGGCTACCTCGCTCGCATGCTCGATCACCTCCAGCAACGACAGGACATCATCTTCATGACGGGCAGCCAGATCGCAGATTGGTTTATCGAAGCTGATAGGGCGGCTAACCCAAAAGAGTAAGAGGGATCTGCCATGGTACGCATGTATTTTAATCCATCCGTTACCCATCCTCTACGTGAGGAAGAGCCAAACCGTGCACCGCGGGATTTCCACAGGCGTCTTCCAGGATATGCCCCAACGCCACTCATTCCCGTGCCGCAGCTCGCTGCAAAAGTTGGAGTGGGCCAGGTATGGGTTAAGGACGAGTCGAATCGGTTAGGGCTGCCCTCTTTCAAAATCCTCGGAGCGTGGTGGGCAACTTATCAGATGCTCCTTAGACTTTTCGGCCAACACCTTGAACCATGGAGTTCTCTCCAGGAATTGAGTAAGAAGCTACAACCCCTCCGTCCCTTGAAACTCATTGCGGCAACGGATGGCAACCATGGTCGTGCTGTGGCCCGTATCGCGGCGCTCCTTGGTTTTGCCTCACGGATCTTTGTCCCCTCAAATACCTCGCCGGCCAGGATCGACGCGATCGCCTCAGAGGGAGCCGAGGTGGTTGTGGTCGATGGCTCCTATGAAGCCGCCCTCTCCCAG
>JACRCA010000083.1 GCA_016234425.1 Deltaproteobacteria bacterium
CCAGACCTTTGAGGAAGTCGTCGGGCAAAGGCCCATTACCCAGGCGTTGCAGAATGCCATTGCCACGCAAAGGGTGGCCCACGCTTATCTATTTACCGGTCCACGGGGCGTCGGAAAGACCTCGGTGGCCCGAATCTTGGCCAAAGCCCTCAATTGCCAGGAAGGGCCCACTACCAAGCCTTGTAACGAATGCTCTTTCTGCCGAGAGATCCGCGATGGAATTGCGGTGGACGTCCTGGAGATTGACGGGGCTTCAAACCGGGGAATCAATGAGATCCGGGAGTTGCGGGAGAACGTCAAGTATCTTCCCTCCAAGAATAAATATAAGGTCTACATCATCGATGAAGTGCATATGCTCACCACCGAAGCCTTCAACGCCCTTCTCAAAACCTTGGAGGAGCCTCCGCCCCATGTAATCTTCATTTTCGCCACCACCGAACCCCACAAGATTCCGCTCACCATCCTCTCCCGCTGCCAGAGGTACGATTTCAAGCGCATTCCCCTGGCTCTAATCTTGGAACAGTTGAGGAAGATCGCCAAACAGGAGGAGATGGAGATCAGCGACCAGAGTTTGCATCTTATCGCCCGCGAAGCAGAGGGGTCCCTGCGGGATGCGCAGAGCCTCCTGGACCAGGTTCTCTCCTTCAGAGGAAAGAAGGCCTCTGACGAAGAAGTCATCGAAGTCTTGGGAGTCATCGACCGCAAAATCCTGCATGAGGCGATGGCAGCCTTAGCCGATGGAGACAGGGCCCGCCTTATTCAAATCGTGGAGGAAGTCCATGCCTTCGGCTATGACATCAAGGAGTTCTGCGAAGAGCTGGCCAGGCTGGCGCGCGACCTTCTGGTTCTCAAAGTCTTCCCGAAGGCCAGCGCCGAGCCGTACAGGTTGATTGATCTGCCTGACGAAGAGACGCACGATTTAGCTCTTCAAGCTGACAAACTTTCTCTGGAAGAAATCCACAGCCTTTTTCGCTCTTTGCTGGCCGCCCATGATGAGGCTGCCAGGTCTGCTTTCCCCAGGCTGGTTCTGGAGATGACCTTAACAAGGGTGGCGCGCCGGAGGCCAATTCTCTCTGTGGAGGAAGTCTTAGAAAGACTTCAGGCGATGGAAGAGCGACTGATCAGCGCCGGGAGCCTCTCTCTCCCTTCCGCCGCCCTGCTGCCTGCTACTCAGCCGTCCCCGTCACTAGAACTCCAGCCCCCAGACTCTTCGTCACCTGAAGAGGAAGAACAGGAGCCACTGACAGAAGAAGAGAGCCAAAAAGTAACGGTCAGAGCCGCAGAGGGAATGGCCGAGGGGTTGCCAGAGCGATTGTCGGAAAAATTGCCCAAGACATTGCCCGAAACATTGAATAACGCCTGGAGGGAATTCGTCAACTTTGCCAAGAAGAAAAAGCCGCCTTTAGCCGCCATCTTAGAACACGGATACCCTCTGGCTCTGATGGAAGACTCCTTGGAAATCGGTTACCCTGAGAAGTCCTTCTACCTGGAGCGTATGCGAGAGGCAGACAACCGCTCTCTTTTAGGAACCCTATGCACGGAATTCTTTAAAAAGCCCATGCGGGTCCACATTTCCGGAATAAACCCCAATTCCGTACCCCGTGGCCATACCATCATTGAAGAGGAGGAAAGAAAGAATCCTGAACGGGAAAAGGAAGAAGAAGCTTTAAACCATCCCCTCGTAAAAGAAGCCCTGAATATTTTTGGGGGACGAGTCGTGGAAATCAAAATTCTTTAAGGAGAAGACGATGACCAAAGGATTTGGGAATCTGGTGCGGCAGGCCCAGCAACTTCAAGCCAAGATGCTTAAGGTGCAGGAGGAGATGGCCGCGCGCACGGCCGAGGCTTCGGCCGGCGGAGGAATGGTTACTGCCGTAGCTAATGGCAAACAGGAATTGGTATCGGTCAAGGTAGAGAAAGAGGTGGTCAACCCTGACGATGTGGAAATGCTCCAGGACTTGATCGTGGCTGCGGTCAACGCGGCCTTAAAAAGGGCCCAAGAGATGGTTGCCGAAGAGATGAAAAAGCTCACCGGCGGAATATCCATCCCTGGGTTGATGTGATCGAGAGATGCCCGTACAGCATGCCCAGCCCATCTCCAGGCTGATCCAGGAATTGACCAAGCTTCCCGGCGTGGGGGAGAAGACTGCTTCCAGGCTGGCCCTGCACATCCTCCGAGCTTCCCAGGAAGACGCCGAGGCGTTAGCCAGGGCCATCCTGGAAGTGAAAGAGAAGATCCGGCTCTGCTCCCAGTGTTTCAACCTCACGGACCAAGACCCCTGCCGAATATGCCAGGACCCGAGGAGGAACCGGGAGGTCATCTGCGTGGTCAGCGGGCCGGAGGATCTGATAGCCCTGGAAAAAAGTGGGAGCTTTCGAGGCCTCTACCATGTGCTCCACGGGGTTCTCTCGCCTTTGGAGGGAGTGGGCCCGAAAGACCTGAAGATCAATGAGCTCCTCTCCCGTTTACAAGGAGGCAAAGTCAAGGAAGTGATCATGGCCACCAATCCCTCAGTGGAAGGAGAGGCCACAGCCCAGTACCTTTCCCAGATCATCAAACCTCTGGGTATCCGGGTGACTCGGATCGCCCGCGGCGTGCCCATGGGCGGGGATTTGCAATACATCGACGAGGTCACCTTGAGTAAATCCTTGGAGAATCGCAGCCCCTTGTAGAAAAACTTGGAAAATTGGAATAATGGAATGATGGAATATTGGGTTAATGAGAGAAGGGTGTTAAGAGGGGTATTTACCCATCATTCCAATATTCCAACATTCCAGAAGAACTCCATCTCATTCCTTGTTCGGAACTCGTTAAGCCCGTGGCCCTGAAAATTTACAATACTCTGACTAAGAAGAAAGAGGAGTTCAGCCCCCTGCGAAAGGGGAAGGTCTCGATGTATGTCTGTGGAGTGACAGTTTACGATCGTTGCCATATCGGCCATGCCCGCGCGGCCGTGGTCTTCGATGTCATCTTCCGTTTTCTTCGCCACCTGGGTTATGAGGTAACCTACGTGCGCAATTACACAGACGTGGACGACAAGATCATCAAGCGAGCCAACCAGGAAGGCGTCTCTTGCTCAGAAATCGCCGAGCGCTACATCCGGGAGTATGATGAGGATATGCAAGCTCTGGGACTGGAGCGCCCGAGCTATGAACCCCGGGCCACAGAAAATATTCCTGAGATCATCACCCTCATCCAAAAATTGGTAGATAAAGGCTTCGCCTACTCGGTGAATGGGGATGTTTATTTCTCCGTGGGAAAAATTCCTTCTTACGGGAAACTCTCCGGCCGCGACCTCGAAGAGATGCGCGCCGGAGCCCGAGTAGAAGTCGACGAGTGGAAAAATAACCCTTTAGATTTCGCTCTGTGGAAAAAAAGCAAGCCAGGGGAACCCGAATGGGATAGCCCCTGGGGCAAAGGTCGGCCGGGGTGGCACATCGAATGCTCGGCCATGAGCCAGCGTTTTCTGGGAGAGAGCTTGGACATCCACGGCGGGGGTAAAGACCTGATTTTCCCGCATCACGAGAACGAGATCGCCCAGTCAGAGGCTGCCACGGGCAAGCCTTTCGTCCGCTACTGGGTGCACAACGGGTTCGTGAACATTGACCATGAAAAAATGTCTAAATCCTTAGGAAACATCCTGGCCATAAAGGATTTGCTCAAAGACTATCATCCAGAGGCTCTGCGCCTCTTTCTTCTCTCCCATCATTACCGCAGCCCATTAGATTTTTCCTTCCAGAACATGGCCGAGGCCAAGGCCAATCTGGACCGCTTCTATTCAGCTCTCCTGGGGATCGAAGAATTTTTGGCAGCAAAGAAGGAGATTATTCCTCTGAACCTGCAGGGATTGAAAGGGACGGCCAAAGAGGTTCATGAAAAGGTCTCCACGGTCAAGGAAAAATTTCTGGAAGCCATGGAAGATGATTTTAACACCGCCTTAGCTCTGGGAACCATGCCTGACCTGACCCGGACGCTGAACCGGGTTTTAGGAGAAAAAGGGTTTCGCCAGGATCTGGCAGCCGCTGCGCTCTTGCAGGAAGGGCGGAACCGATTGTTAGAGAGTGGAAAAATCCTGGGCCTTTTCCTGGATGCGCCAGCTGCCTATTTCGCCAGCCAGCGGAAAAGGTACCTTCAGGCGAAAGGCTTGAGGGAGGAAGAAATCCAGGAATTGATCGTAAAAAGGGATGAGGCCCGCAAAATAAAAGATTGGGCTCGGGTGGACGAGATCCGTGCCCAAGCTGCTTCGCTGGGGATTGTCCTGGAAGACGGGCCGCAGGGGACAACCTGGAGACCAGCATAAAGAGCGTGGAGTTATTAACTATTTGATCGGTTTCGGTGTATAATAAGGCATGAGAGTTTGTCATGCCTGCGGAAGGCCGGTTGAGGTTCAGGAGAAGATGAGCCGCCAAGAAATCTGTCCTCACTGCCGGAGCGACTCGCACTGCTGCCTAAATTGTAGTCTTTATGACGAATACGCTCAAAATAAATGCCGCGAGCCATCGGCGGAATGGGTAAGCGACCGGGAGAAGAATAATTTCTGTGAGTTATTCATCTTTCAAGAATCCAAGACCGCCAGCAGGAAGATTGGCGAACAGGAAGAAGCGCGGGCGAAACTGGAAGCCCTTTTCAAGAAAAAAACAACCTGAAGGAGGTTGCCAAAATCCAAAAAATTTTTGGGAATGTTTTAGGGCTGAAGCCTTCCCAGAGCAAAAAAATCTCATCTCTCTACCACCGGAGAATTCCTCCCCAACGGGTGATCACACCCGAACTCGCTCGTACCCTTTCCGAACTATCCTGGGATACCCAACGACAACTGGCCGTTCTGTTGGATCGCCGAGGCAACGTGCGATACGTGGTCGTCGGCGGTGCCATAGGAATCTGGATTCCTGAGCTTTCCGACTTCCGACTCGGAAGTGGGCCACGCCTCCGGGGGTTACGTTGCGTACATACCCACCTGCGAGGGGAACCCATGACTCATGATGACCTCACAGATTTGGCGATGCTCCGGCTGGACTTAATGGCTTCCCTCGAAGTGCTGGGCAACGGCCTGCCTGGAAATATCTACCTGGCAAACATTATCCCCTTCAACAATAAAGGGAAGAGTTGGCGGTGCTGGGAACCCATCCCGGTTTCCAAATTAGACGTGGATTGCTTGCAGCTGATCCAGGCCTTGGAAGACGAGTTTGCCAGAACCCAAAAAGGGCGGCAAGCCGGAGACCATCGAGACCGGGCCATTTTGGTTCATGCCTCTTCAGCCCCCAAGTCCGCCATCGAGGATTCTCTCAACGAGCTGGCCGACCTGGCCAATACGGCAGGAGTAATGGTCTTGGATAAGATCAGCCAGCGACGCCATCAGTTTCATCCCCGTTTTCTCATGGGCCGGGAAAAGCTTATGGACCTCTCCATTCGGGCCTTTCAGCAGGGGGCCGATCTTCTGATCTTCGACCAGGAGTTGAACCCCAGCCAGATGCGCTCCATCACTGATCTTACTGAGCTTAGAGTCATTGACCGGACACAACTGATCCTGGACATTTTTGCCCAAAGGGCCCACACCCGGGAGGGTAAGCTCAAGGTAGAGTTGGCCCAGTTGAAATATCTGTTGCCCCGGCTCGCGGCTAAAGACAGCGGACTTTCCAGGTTAACCGGGGGAATCGGAGGCCGCGGACCTGGCGAGACTAAACTGGAGATCGACCGCCGGAAGGTCCGAGACCGCATCCACCGATTGGGCCTGGAACTGGAGAATCTGAACCGCAGCCGGAGTATGCGCCGGGTGCAACGTAAAAAGAATCAACTGCCAATAATTTCTATCATCGGATACACCAACGTGGGCAAATCTACTTTACTAAACGCGTTGACCAAAAGTCGAGTCTATGTTGAGGACAAGCTTTTTGCTACATTAGATCCCGCCAGCCGGCGTCTTCGATTCCCGCGGGAAAGAGATGTCATCATCACGGATACGGTCGGTTTCTTGCGGGGCCTCCCTAAAGACTTGCTGGATGCTTTCCGGGCCACGCTGGAGGAATTGAAAGATGCCGACCTGCTTTTACACCTGATCGACATCCGCCACCCATGCTTTGAAGAGCAGATGGAAGCCGTGGAAAAAATCTTAGAAGAGCTGGATTTAAAACGTACCCCCTTGCTCAGAGTTTTCAATAAGGTGGATAAGGTGGACCGAGAGACGGCCGACGCACTCTCACGCACCTTTAATGCCGTCTGCATTTCGGCCTTAGATCCGAACACCTTTCCCCCATTGTTGGAGACCATGGAGGAGAAGCTTTTTCTCCCGCAGGTGAGCCCCGGCGGGCAGACCAAAGAAGCCGTTTCTTTATCCCTTTGAGCCATCATGAGATTTTGCCTTTATCCTGAAAACCGGCATAAAATTCGATATATCTTGACGCGATGTTTTTCTCGAAGAAGGGGTAGATTCCCACATGCCCATCTATGAATATGAGGCCATCTCTCCGGGAAGAAAGTGCAAAAAATGTACTCCCTCTTTCGAAGTGATCCAACGACTGTCTGACCCACCCCTGGCCTCCTGCCCTGAGTGCGGAAAAGAGATCAGGCGCCGGATTTCCCGCCCGCGAGTTATCCTTCCTGGCTCCGCGAAAGGGAGCGACCAGGCGGAGAGGAAAGTGGCGGAGTATGAACAACAGGGCATGTACAGCCACGCTGCCGAGCTGGCCGACAAAGAAAGTGAGAAACCTGAGAAGGCCCACCTAAAAGAACGAGCCATGGAAGATTATAGAAAGGCCGGTTACAATTTCTGAGGGAAGGATCTCCCCGCCAAAAAAATCCAGAGGCAAACAGGATCGACGGTTTAGAAGAGTCAAATCAAACTCAATTTTCTTGCCAGTGAAAGAGAAGAGAACGAGTTGAAGGATTTGAGAATCATACAGAGTCCCCTGGATTTAATCGGCCGTACACCCATCAAAAGGCTGGACTCTATCGGAAGGGGCTCAGAATCGAGCCTATGGGCCAAATTGGAGAATCTCAATCCCAGTGGGAGTCTCAAAGATCGGATTGCCTTGCAGATGATCGAGGATGCGGAAAAGAATGGGGATTTGAAAGAGGGATATACCATCATTGAATCCAGCAGTGGCAACACAGCCATTGCCCTGAGTTTTGTGGGTGCTCTGAAAGGCTATAAAAGGATAATTTTTATGCCTAAAATCATGGCCCGGGAAAAAGTCGAGATGATTAAACGATACGGCGCGGAAATCAGAATGGTAGACGTGGGGGAGGATGTCAAAGACCGCTCTGTACACGGATCCTACGTAGAAGTTCCCGGAAGAATAATGTGCCAAAGAATGGCAGAAGAAAATCCGCAGGTTTGGTGGGCCCGGCAATTCAGCAATCCCGCAAATTATAGAGCTCATATGAAGCTGGGTGAAGAAATCTTGGCCCAGCTGGGCAATCAGATTGATGCCTTTGTGGCCTCGGTGGGAACTGGCGGGACCCTTTTGGGAGTTGCCAAAGTACTCAAAGAAAAAATCCCCCGGGTAAAGATCATTGCCGTAGAGCCGGCTGATTGCCCTTACGTAACCCTGACGAATTTTAAGATCATTGAAGGGGTCACGGGTGGCCTATTGAAAGAAATCCTGGATGGTAAAGTGGTGGATAAAATCGTCAAAGTCACGGATCCAGAAGCCATCGAGATGAATCATAGGCTGATTCAGGAGGAAGGGTTATTTGTGGGAATCTCTTCGGGAGCCAACGTTCTAACAGCCCTGAACATTGCCCGAGATATGGGAAAAGGAAGTCAGGTGGTGACCGTTTTGCCCGATCGAGGAGATCGTTATATTACTTCCGAGCATTATGTAACCTGAATTTCTCATTGATAAATTTCCGGAAAGTCATCCAGAACCCTTGTCCAAAAAGTCCAAGAGAAAGATTTCTTCCCCTTCTTTTTCCCTGACGGAAATCCTGCATCTATTTAAAACTCGCCAAGACCAGGCGGTCACCCTTACGGAGATTGCTCAGGCTCTAAACGTGCCCTCGGATCAGCGAAAAGAGTTACGCCAAAATTTGCGCGATTTAATGGCTGAACGCAAGATTATCAAGCTTGACCGCCGGCATTACAGCCTTCCTCCGCAGATGAAGGCAATCGCTGGGCGAGTCCAAGCTCATCGGAATGGATATGGCTTTCTCATCCCTGAAAACTCGCGCCTGCCCGATATCTTTCTGAGCAAGCGGGAGGTACGCGACCTGATGCACCGTGACCGGGTAGCCCTTCATCTCGATAAAAAAGAACGAGGACGTAAGAGTGGCCCGCGAGTGATTGAGGTGCTTGCCAGAGCCAATCGCCGGGTCGTTGGCCGGTATGAGGAAGGAACGAAATTCGATTTGGTCATCCCGGAAGACCAAAGGCTCTTTCAGAAAATTCGCATACCCAAGAAAGCTGCGGGCGGTGCCGTTGAGAATAAGGTCGTCCTGGCTGAAATCACCCGCTATCCAACCAAACAGGAGGGTCCGGAAGGAAGAATCCTGAAAGTTCTCGGCGATCCAGATGACCCTGCCCTCGACTCTGAGATCATCATGCACAAATACGACCTTCCCGACGGCTTTCCTTCTACAGTCCTCAAGGAGGCATCGGCAATTCCCCAGAAACTTTTCGCAGCGGAAATCACTACCAGAAAGGATCTGCGGAACCTGAATTTCTTTACCATAGACGGAGAAAACGCCCGCGACTTTGACGACGCTGTGGCTATTTCCCCCCAGGCTGGGCAGCGTTACACTCTCTGGGTTTCCATTGCCGACGTCAGTCATTATGTAAAGCAGGGGTCAAGCTTAGATAAGGAGGCCTTTCGGCGGGGAACCAGCGTTTATTTTCCGCAGCGCGCTCTCCCTATGATCCCCCCCCAACTCTCTAACGGGATTTGCAGTTTGAATCCTGAAGAAGACCGGTTATGCCTGAGCGTGGCCATGGAATTTGACGGCCAGGGGCGATTGATCGACGCCAGGTTTTTCCCCAGCGTGATTAAAAGCCATGCCCGCCTTACTTATACCATGGTCAAAGAAATGCTCCAGCAGAACAACCGGGAGTTCGTCGCTCGCCATCCATTGATTTATGAAGACCTGCGGGCCATGGCCGACCTTGGCCAAGCCCTTCGGGCCAGAAGAATGGAACGGGGGTCCATCGATTTTGATCTGCCTGAGCCGGAAGTGATTCTGGACGTCTGGGGGCAGATTGAGGAGATCGTCCGGGCGGAGAGGCACATCGGCCATCAGATCATCGAGGAGTTCATGATCGCGACCAATGAAGCTGTAGCCAGTTTTTTGGCCCGGGTAGATGTTCCTTTCCTGCGCCGGGTGCACGAGCCACCGGAAGAAAAAAAAGTTGAAGATTTCAAAGAGTTCGTCTCCCATCTGGGTTATCGTTTCTCCAGCAAGGGGAAACTTCAGCCCAAGATTTTCCAGCGACTATTAGAGCAGGCTCGGGGGAAACCGGAAGAAAAGTCCGTAAATTACCTGCTCCTCCGCTCCATGAAGCAGGCTCGGTACTCGGAGAAAAGCCTGGGCCACTTCGCTTTGGCCTCCACTCATTACCTGCACTTTACTTCTCCCATCCGCCGCTACCCGGACCTGGTGGTTCATCGAATTCTTAAAGAAGTCCTCCAATCGGAAGCAATGAAGGAGAAGCGGCGCCAGCAGTGGCAGAATATGCTGCCCAAGATCGCTGAGCATTCCTCCCTAAGAGAGCGCGTGGCTATGGAAGCTGAAAGGGAGATTGTTGAGCGAAAGAAAGTACAGTTCATGAGAGACAAGGTTGGGCAGGAATTTAACGGCTACATTTCTGGAATTCTCCCCTTCGGATTCTTCGTGGAATTGGAGGATTACTTCATCGAGGGCCTGGTCCACCTAACGCGGCTGCCAGAGGACCGTTACCGGTTTCTGGAAACGAAGCACACGTTAATTGGAGAGCGCCGGGGAAGGGTATTCCGTCTGGGAGACCGTGTAAGGGTGAGGGTGGACGCGGCTGACCTGGTGCGCAGACAGGTTGATTTTAGCCTCATCCAGTGATATAGGGGGATTATGGAAGTTATTCGGAAGGAAAAAGATTTCAAGCGCCCCTTCAAAAATCCTGTCCTGACCATCGGGAACTTCGACGGCGTGCATCTGGGCCATCAGCGGATCTTCCGGCTGGTCAAAGAGAAGGCCAACGAGATCGGTGGAGAGTCCATCATTTACACCTTCGAGCCCCATCCTGTAGAGGTATTGGCTCCCAAACTCAAACCTCTTTTGGTCACCCCTTTAGAAGAAAAGTTGCGGCTATTTGAAGAACAGGGAATTAACGTGGCTATTTTAGCAAATTTCACCGCCAAGTTCGCCAGCCAAACCCCGGAGGAATTCGTCAAAAACATCCTTTACGATCAGATCAAGATTCGCCAGCTTTTCGTGGGACATGACTATACCTTCGGCAGAGGTCGGCGGGGGAACATTGCCCTGCTCAAGGAACTCGGCAGGAAGCTCGGGTTCAACGTGGAAGTGGTAGAAGCCGTGCGGGTGGGGGGGATGGTTGTTTCCAGCACTCTGATCCGGGAGTTCATCCAGAAGGGAGAAATGCGGGAGGCGGCAAAGCTTCTGGGCCGGTACTATCTCCTCTCTAGCCAGGTGATCTACGGGCATGGTCGGGGGAGCAGGAAGTTGGGCTTCCCGACGGCCAACTTGAAACCCGCAGGACTTCTCTTTCCCAAACCCGGGATTTACGCGGTTTGGGCCATTCACGAAGGGAAAAAGTATGCGGGTGTGGCCAACCTGGGCTGGAATCCCACCTTCCATGATCAAAAATTTTCCATCGAAGTACATATCCTCAATTTCGACCGGGAAATCTATGGCGAAAATCTACGAGTAGAGTTCGTGGAACGCCTCCGCGACGAAGTCACCTTTCCTGGCCCCGAGGAACTGGTTGCCCAGATCAAAAAAGATGTCGCCAAGGCGAAAAATATTTTAAGGTTGAACTAATTCCCCTCGTAGTTCCACCGCTTCCCCTCCCCCTTCGATGGGGGAGGGCTTGCCCTGTGGAGTAAATTTTTCAACTCCACAGGGTGAAGGTAGAGGTGAGGAACTTTCGTTTCCCCCTTCCGCCAAGAGACTGTGTCGCAATGGAAAAAAGAGCCGTCATTCCCGCGAAGCTTGTCCCTGCGAAAGCAGGGAGCGGGAATCCAGTGCAATTTTTATATGACGAAGTCCCATTGACCTGACTGGATGCCCGCCTGCGCGGGCATGACGAATTACGACAAGGTCTCCGAGGAAAGGGGAGATGCTCGGAAGTTTCCAGCCCAGAAGATATGAGAAGATATGAAAAGGGAAGCCATTCTTTTCGAAAAAGTAGAAGATGAAAAGGTGCGATGCAATATCTGCCAGAGAAATTGCGTAATCCCTGGGGGCAAGAGGGGCTGGTGTATGACCAGGGTAAACTATAAAGGAACCCTATATTCCTCCATATATGGAGAAGTATCATCCCTCTCCATAAATCCAATAGAGAAGAAACCAGTATTCCATTTTTATCCCGGCTCAAGATGGCTCTCCTTGGGAAGCCTGGGCTGCAACTTCCGATGCCCCGGCTGCCAGAACTGGGAAATTGCCCACTGGAAAGAAGGGCCGATGCCTTCAGAGTATATATCTCCCGAAGGGTTAGTCTCCAAGGCAAAGGCTACAGGGTGTATGGGCATATCCTGGACATTCAACGAGCCAACACTCTGGTTTGAGTACACCCTGGACGGCGCAAAGCTCGCTAAAGATAATGGGTTGTACACAAATTACGTGACCAACGGGTTTATCTCAGAAAGGGCCCTGGAGATGATTGCCCCCTTTCTCGATGTTTACCGGGTTGATATTAAGGGTTTCTCTGAAAAGGCCTACTCGAGAATTGGCCAGATAAAGGATTTTGAAGGGATCCTGAAGGTAACTGAAAAAGCCAGGCAAAAGGGGATGCATGTGGAGATTGTCACAAACGTCATCCCGGGATTCAACGATCAGGAGACAGAGCTCAGGGGGATTGCCTCTTGGATAAAAAGCAACCTTGGCCCGGATACCCCTTGGCATATCACCAGGTTCCATCCGCATCACAGGCTGAGCCATCTCTCTCCAACCCCTATCTCGGACCTCGAGAAAGGATGGTCGATCGGAAAAGATGGGGGGCTCTGGTATGTATACCTCGGCAACGTGCCTGGCCATCGCAATGAGAATACTTTTTGTCACAGATGCGGCGAACTCTTGATCGAGAGATATGTCTTTGAGGTAATTAAAAATAGACTCGAAGAGGATAAGTGTCCGCGGTGCAAGACCCAGATTGCATGAAGGATTGAAAAAAAATAATGGCTCAGTGTAAATTATGTAACGCCGCAAACAGGTCCATTTCCAAAGAACTCGGTGTCTGCCTCAAATGCATAAGGGAAAGACCCGAGGAAGCTCTGCCGATTGCCCTGCAGGCTCATAAGAAAAGTAGAGCCACCTTCGGACTTCCACCAGAGGCCCCAAAGGATCCGCAGGGGATTGCCTGCAATATCTGCGTGAATGAATGCAGTATCCCCGAGGGTGGTCTGGGTTACTGCGGACTGAGAAAGAATGTAGGAGGAAGGCTTACAGGAGTATCCCCGAAAGAAGGGAAACTATCGTGGTACCATGACCCTTTGCCCACAAACTGTGTTGCCGACTGGGTATGTCCTGGGGGAACGGGCGCGGGTTATCCAGAGTATGCTTGCTCTTCCGGGCCTGAGTATGGACATAAAAATCTCGCGGTATTCTTCCAGGCCTGCTCTTTTAACTGCCTATTTTGCCAGAACTGGCATTTCCGAAACGAGACTTTAAGACCCAAAACAACCTCTATTAGCAGCCTTGTCTCAGATGTTGATGGGAGGACTTCCTGTATCTGCTACTTCGGAGGAGACCCGGCACCCCAGCTTCCTTTTTCGCTGGAAGCATCGAGAAAGGCTCTTGAGGAGAACAAGGGAAGAATTCTCCGGATATGCTGGGAGACGAATGGCTCTATGCATAAGAATCTCCTCGATGAGATGATAAAGCTCGCCCTCGACTCCGGAGGCTGTATAAAGTTCGATTTAAAGGCCTGGAACGAGAACCTGAACATTGCTTTGAC
>JACRCA010000085.1 GCA_016234425.1 Deltaproteobacteria bacterium
CCAAACGCATCGCCCTCGCCTACGAGGACACCTCCTATGGCGTAGACCATTCCAAGGTAGCTAAAGAATACTTGACTCCCCTGGGCTTTGAGCTCGTCACTTTTGAGCCTTTCAAATCTGGATCTTTAGATTACTCTGCTTTGCTGACCAAAATTAAGGGGGCTAAGCCGGATATCTTCTACTGGATTGGTTACGCCGGAGACTCTATTCTGTTCACCAAACAAGCCAAAGAGTTGGGTTTCGCCCCGAAGATGCTCTTGGATACGGTTGGCGTGGGCTTCCCGGAATTTGCTGATTCTTTGAAGAAGGACGCAGAATATGTCTGCGGAATTGAGGTCTGGGCCCCCTCGACCAAGTTTCCGGTCTCTGTCCAGTATCCGCAATTTTACCCGAAGACCGACGATTGGGTGGCCGAGTACAAGCGACGGTATAACAAGGAGCCTAATTACTGGTCCATCATCTCCTACGTGGCTTTAATCACCTTAACCAACGCCATAAATAAAGCGGGAACTACCGATAAGGAAAAGCTCATCGCTGCTTTAGAAGCCACGGACACCATGACTCCCATGGGGCACCTAAAATTCTTCCAGAACAAGTTTGGAACCATGCATCAGGGGTTCCAAGAAATGGCTATTTTCCAGTGGCAAAAAGCAGAGAAGGTCATCCTCTGGCCCAAGCAGGCTGCTGGAGGGAAACTTTCGTACCCCATGCCGGCCTGGGATAAGCGCTAAGAGAGCCCGAAATTAATCCATGGATCTGGCAATCTTTGCTCAGGTCATCGCCAACGGGATTTTGACCGGGGGCCTCTATGCTCTGATCGCCGTCGGACTCACCCTGATTTTTGGCGTTATGCGGGTGATCAACTTCATGCACGGCGAGACCCTGATGTTGGGTTCCTATCTCACCTATTTCCTTTTTACCCTTTACGGCCTTGACCCTTTCCTCTCCTTACCCTTGGCGATTTTCTCCCTTTTTACCCTCGGTGTGGCCATCCAACGATTCTTCATCAACCCGGTGATCGATGCCCCTCACCTCAACCAAATCCTGCTAACCTTCGGCCTGGTGTTGATCATCCAGAACCTGGCTTTGATCCTCTGGAGCGGAAATTACGTCTCCATGACCACCCATTATTCTGGCATCTCCATTAAATTGGGCCCTATCAGTTTGGGGTTGACTCGCCTCCTGGGCTTGGTCATCGCCATTTTTCTCACTGTCCTCCTTACCTTAGCCTTAAAGAGGACCGAATGGGGGAAATCAGTGCGCGCGGTCACCCAGGACCGAGAAGCTGCTATGCTCATGGGCGTGAACGTCAACCGCGTGAATATGCTGGCTTTTGGCGTGGGATCGGCCATAGGAGGGGCCGGTGGGATGGTCACCAGCATGATCATGTACATCTTCCCCCTCGTGGGCATGCTCTTCGTCCTCAAGGCCTTTGCCATTGTCGTCCTGGGGGGATTCGGGTCCATCGCTGGAGCGGTGGTTGGAAGCTTAATTCTGGGATTGACGGAATCTATAGTGACCAACTACGTTCCAAGTGGGTCGGGATGGGCCGAGGGTGTATCCTTTGTGATCCTGATCCTGATTCTTGTCCTTCGACCCAAGGGGCTCTTCTATGCCGAGTAAGACGTATTTCAGGATCCTCTGCCCTGCTGTGCTCATTGCTTTCCTGGCCACCCTGCCTTCCTTCCTTAGCCCTTATTCTCTGCACCTGATGATCCTGGTCATGATCTATGCAGTCATTGCCACTAGCTGGAACATCCTGGTATGGACCCATCAGATATCCCTGGGGCATGCGGCCTTTTTCGGCATCGGGGCCTACACCGGCGCTCTGGTATATAACGCCTGGCATCTTCCCCCCTTCTTTGACATCCTTTTGGGGGGGATCTTTGCTTCTCTGGGGGCGATCATCATCGGGATCATCTGCCTGCGTATGGCTCCCTGGGCTCTGGCGATCGCTACCCTGGCCTTTGCTGAGGCCTTAAAGATTCTGGTCATCATGACGCCGGGACTGACCGAAGGTGCAGAGGGCGTGGCCATCCCTCCCCTTTTTGGCGGAGGGGAAGGAGCCCGAATTTTGACTTACTACATTGCCTTCGCCGTTGCCGTTTTAACCGTTCTATCAGCCTATGCCTTGAAACGATCCAAGTTCTACTTTGCTTTTACGGCCATCCATGATGATGAGGATGCGGCCAACATGATGGGCATCAACCCTACGAAATACAAGGTCATGGCTTTCGCAATTAGCGCCTTTTTCGTGGGGATCGTCGGCAGTTTCTATGCTCATTATATCGCCTACATCGATCCCCACGCTGCCTTCAACATTCACATTTCTGTGGAAGCCCAGATCATGCCTCTCATGGGGGGTCTTTACACCGTTGCCGGGCCCGTGGTAGGGGCCTTTATTCTCACCCTGTTAGGGGAATATCTGAGGATTACAATCAAAACAGGTTACCTAATTGTCTACGGAATCATCCTGGTCTTTGTCATTTTCTACTTGCCCAAAGGTTTGGTGGGGTTAGGAGAAAGATGGACGAAGAGAATATGAAGAATAGGAGACAGAATCCGGGAGTCAGGAGTCAGAAGGGAAGAGATTTCATTCTGAATTTTGACTTTTGAATTCTTTGTTGAAGAGAGAGCTCCAAGCATGGCCCTTTTAGAACTAAATGGAGTGACAAAACATTTCGGCGGCCTGGCGGCCCTACGGGAGGTCAACCTTCAGGTCTCTGCCGGGGAGATCCTCGGTCTCATTGGCCCCAACGGCTCGGGAAAGACCACCCTCTTCAACGTAATCACCGGTATCTACCCTTTGACCCGCGGCACAATTCGCTTCAAAGAAGAAAATATTTTAGGCCTCAAACCTTACCAGATCTGCCACAAAGGCATTGGCCGAACCTTCCAGATCGTCAAGCCATTTACTCGTCTTACCGTCCTGGAAAACGTGATGGTGGGAACGTTCTATGGCAAGAAAAAAGCCATGGCTGATCCTATACAAGCCCGAAAGACCTCCGAGGCCATCCTGGATCGCGTGGGTCTTGGCCTGAAGAAAAATCATAGAGTTTCCGACCTGACCCTCGAAGACAAGAAACGCCTCGAGTTGGGAAAAGCCTTGGCCACCCAGCCCGAGCTACTGCTCTTAGATGAGGTCATGGCCGGATTGAACCCCACGGAGATTAAAGAGCTTCTGGAGTTGCTTAGAAGCATCCGTGCGGATGGAGTTACTTTAATCGTCGTCGAACACGTCATGCATGCGGTCATGAATTTGGCCAATCGGGTTTATGTGCTGCATCATGGAGAGAAGATCGCCGAGGGTTCTCCCGCGGAGGTTGCCAGAGACAAGCGGGTGATCGAGTCCTACCTGGGAGAGGAGTTCCTTCTTGCTTCAGGTTGATCGGATTAATGTTTTCTATGGGGACATCCAGGCTCTGAGAGAGGTCTCTCTTTCAGCCGCCGCTTCCGAGATTGCCTGCATCGTCGGCGGAAATGGAGCGGGGAAGACTACGACCCTGAAGGCCATCTCGGGCCTGTTGCGACCCGCTTCGGGCTCTATCGTTTTTGAGGGAGTAGCCATCCATTTACTTCTCCCCCACCAAATCGTCCAGATGGGTATTTCCCAAGTCCCCGAGGGTCGGAGGATTTTCCCGCGCATGTCGGTCCTGGAGAATTTGCACATGGGTTCTCATGTCCCCGAGGCCCGGAAAAAAAGGGAGGAAACGCTGGCCTGGGTATTTGGCTTTTTCCCTATTCTGCAAGAACGAAGTACACAGTTCGCCGGCACGCTAAGCGGGGGCGAACAGCAAATGCTGGCCATTGCCCGAGGCCTCATGTCCCGGCCGAAGCTTCTCATCCTCGACGAACCCTCTTTAGGGTTGGCCCCGCTTTTGGTCACCGAGATCTTCGAGATCATCACCGAGATCAACCGCCATGCCACAACTATCCTGCTGGTGGAGCAAAACGTCCAGCGTTCTCTCTCCATTTCTCACCGGGGTTACGTGCTGGAAAACGGAGTCATCGTCCTTCAGGGTGAGGGGAAAGAATTGCTGAAGAATGAATACATGATGAAGGCCTTCTTGGGGATGTGACGCGCCATCAATGGCTTGAGAGTTTCAGGTTTCGAGTTTCAGGTTCCGGGTTCATAGAGGGGAAAAAGAAGAAGGAGAATAAAATCTTCTCCGAAACTTGAAAGGAGGGAAGGATGATGGTGAGTAGGAAGAATTTAAGTCTTCTGGCATGGGGGCTTGCTCTGGCCAGTGGGAGTATCTTGGGAATTTTTGGGCCAGCAGTGGGCCAAATTTCTCTACCCAAGATGATGACCTGGACCGCCTATGATGTCGGGTCCTCGGGGTACATGCAGGTAGGGTTTATCAGTGAGGCTTTGTGGGAAAAGTATAAAATAAAGATCAGGATCATACCGGCTGGCACAGACTTGCCAAGGGTTTACCCTCTTCGCCTCAAAGATGCCGATGTTGCCTTCCATGGCGTGGGTTCGTATTTCATGCAAGAAGGCCTGCATGATTATTCAACCATGGATTGGGGACCGCAGCCTGTGCGAGCTCTATACCTTGCGCAGCACGCAGGACTTTGCTTCGGCGTGCGGGGCGATTCTGGCATTCAAACCGCCTCAGATTTAAAAGGGAAACGCGTCGCCTATTTCCCCACCTATGCTTTAACCATGATCAGCGAGGCGCATCTTGTTTTCGCTGGTCTCACCTGGGCTGATGTGAAAAGGGTGGATGTCCCAGCCTATGCCGCCGGGATGAAAATGGTCATGGAAGGGAAGATCGATGCCGCCCATATCAACCCCACCGCTTCCTTTGCTTATGAGTTTGCGGCCATGCCCTTTGGCCTCCGCTATGTTTCCCTTCCTTTTGCGGATAAAGAAGGCTGGGCGAGATTAAAAAAACATGCCCCGATGTATTCGCCTATGAAAGCTACTATAGGGGCCGGACTTTCGGCGGAAAAACCCCTCGAGACACTCACTTATGCTTACCCCGTGGCCCTGGCTTATGACTTCCTTCCCTCAGAAAAGGCGTATATTGTGAGCAAACTGCTCTATGAAACCTTTCCCATATACGCCCCTAAACACAAATCATTGGAGGCCTACTGGCCCCTGGAAAAATTTCTGGAACTCCTGGAAGACTATCCCCTTCCCCTCCATGAAGGGACAATCCGTTATCTGAAGGAGATTGGGAAGTGGACGCCGGAGCGTGAGGCCATGAATAAGGAGCGTCTTAAACGGCAAGCAGAACTGAAGAAACTATGGGACGCTGTGGTGGCAGAGGCGTTAGAAAAGAAAATAAAAGGCGATGACTTCCCTAAATTCTGGCTGGGGAAGAGGGCGGCTGCCGGATTCTGATAGATTCTTGGCCAATCACTGGTAAATCATAAGGGGTGCCAGGAGCGGCTTCTTCTCCTGCCACCCCTATCGAACGATCGAATAGCCCCTGGAAAAGGAAAATGAACCAGGTAAGCCCCATGGATGAAAGGTACAGGGTTTTAAAAGGTTTTCAGCGCTGGATAACTATTATTTTTTCCCTCGCAGCCATAATTTTAGCGGTCTATCAAATTTTCCACCTCCGTCTTTTCGACATCATGATAATGGATAATTCTTACCTCTATCTTTTATTGGCATTATACCTCTCCCTATCCTTTTTGCTCTTCCCCCCGAAGAAAGGTGCCTCCGCCAAAATATTTTTCTGGTTTGATTCCTTTCTCTTCCTTTTATCTTTAGGGATTCCCATATTTTTTGCCTGGCATGGGTACAAAATTATTGAAAAAGGCTGGGGATATCTGGCTCCCCCGGATATCTTGGTAATGGCGGTGATTCTCTGGTTCTTAGTACTGGAAGCAGTCAGGAGAACCCAGGGTTTAACTCTGGCCATCATTCTCTTTGTTTTTTCGCTTTACCCTCTCTTTGCCCCACACATGCCGGGGTTCTTGGAGGGATACGGACGTTCTTTTATTACCACAGCCACATTTCATTCCCTGAGCGTGGATAGCATTTTAGGGATACCCCTGAGAGTTTTTGGTGAATTATTGATCGGCTTCATGCTCTTCGGCGTTGCTTTGCAGGCTTCTGGGGGAGGAAAATTTTTCCTCAACCTATCTTTTGCGCTACTGGGGGGTACCAGGGGCGGACCGGCAAAGGTAGCAGTTTTAGCCAGTGCTCTTTTCGGCACGATGAGTGGCAGTGCCATCTCCAATGTAATCACTACGGGATCTATTACGATTCCCGCCATGAAAAGGATTGGCTATCCGCCTCACTATGCCGGGGCCATTGAGTCATGCGCTTCTACTGGTGGTGTGCTGATGCCCCCGGTGATGGGAGCTACAGCGTTTGTCATGGCCGCTTTCTTGCAATTACCTTATGCCCAGATTGCCATCGCCGCGGCCATACCATCTATTTTATATTACCTCGGGCTATTGATCCAGGTGGATGGTTTTGCAGCCAAGAAGGGATTTCCAGGGATCCCCCGCAGTGAAATCCAGCCGCTAAAAAAGACCTTGAAAGAGGGTTGGTTCTATCTTCTTTCTTTGATCGTGCTGATGTATTTTTTGTTTTCTTTGCGCGTGGAGAGCCAAGCTCCCTTTTATGCCATTGCCATTCTTCTGGCCGCGGCGATGATCCGGAAAGAAACCAGGTTTACCTTGGACAGTCTCTTGCAATTTATCCAATCCACCGGTAAATTCTTGGCCGAGTTGCTTGCCATCCTTGCCGGGGTAGGGATGATTATGGGATCTCTGGCCCTTACCGGCGTAGCCGCCAGTTTTTCCAGGGAACTTGTGGCCCTTGCCGGGGGGAATATAGCATTTATGCTCATTTTGGGCGCTCTAACCAGCTTCATTTTAGGGATGGGAATGACGATCACTGCCTGCTATGTCTTCTTGGCGTTGGTTTTAGCGCCAGGATTAGTCGCCCAGGGCCTGAACGCGCTCGCTGTGCATCTTTTTGTGATGTATTGGGGAATGATTTCTTTTATCACCCCCCCGGTGGCTCTGGCGGCATTTGCTGCGGCCACGATCGCCCAAACCTCGCCCATAAAAGTAGGGTATACGGCTTGTCGCTTAGGAGGAGTGATTTACATCCTGCCTTTCATCTTTGTTTTTAACCCGGCCTTAATCCTTCAAGCCGGGATTGGAGAAATTTTGCAAACCGTGTCCTCGGCGACTCTGGGTGTAATTCTCATCGCCTCCTCCTTCGAGGGCTATTTGTTGGGGATTGGAAGGCTTAATTGGGGGTTTCGGATCGCTTTTCTAATTGCAGGTATTGCTTTGGCAATTCCTGAATGGAAAACGGATCTTCTGGGTTTAGCCATCGCCTTGGCTACATTCTTATTGGCTCGATTAGGGAGACGTAAAACCGCGCCCGGGATCGAAATCTGATCATTTAAACACCGCCCTTGTCCTTACTTAAAATTCTTGACCTTTTCCTAAAAAAATACTAACTTTTTGGAAAATTGAATTTTTGCAAATGCTTTCGGAATGACTTCCCTGGAGACTTTCCCTTCTTAAGAAAGAGGGAGGAGGGCCAAAGGGAACACGAAGGAGTTGGCCTATGAATTTTGACGTGACCGAAGAACAGGCCGCTATGGAGCAGATGGCCAAGAATTTTTCCGAGAAAGAAATTGTCCCCAATCTGAGAAGAGAAGAGTTTAACCGTGAGCTGGTGAGTAAAATGGGGGAACTCGGCCTTTTTGGCTGCGCCTTTCCTGAGGGGATGGGGGGATCAGATTCAGGCTTTCTGGCCCATTCCATCGTCTGCGAGCAGATCTCCACTTACGATTCGGGGCTGCGCAGCCTATTCAATCTCCAGGCCATGACTGTCCCTTACACGATCATGGAATGGGGAAGCGATGCCGTCCGCAAGAAATACGTCAAACCCTTGGTTGTTGCCGAAAAACTGGGCTGCACCTGTTTCTCCGAGCCCAACGCCGGGTCCGACATTGCCGCCATCGAGACCAAGGTAGTGGACAAAGGAGACCACTTTCTGATCAATGGAACCAAGACCTGGATTTCTAATGGAACAGTGGCTGATTTTGCCGTTATCTATTGCACCTTCGACAAGTCTTTAAAACATAATGGCCTCTGCGCCATCGTCGTAGAGACCAATCAACCCGGCTGGCAGCCCCATGAGATTCCCAAGTTGGGGGATAAATCTTCGCCTATCGCCGAGATTTTTCTGGAAGATGTCCATGCACCCAAAGAGAACCTCCTGGGCGAATGGGGGGGCGGTTTCAAAGTGGCCATGACCGCCCTGGACCGAGGCCGGATCAGCGTGGGCAGCGGAGCCGTGGGCATCTGCCAGGCCTGCCTTAACGCCTCGGTGAAGTACGCCAACGA
>JACRCA010000075.1 GCA_016234425.1 Deltaproteobacteria bacterium
CCTTTAAGTAAAGGGGGGGTTGGGGGATTTGAAAGCATTATCTATTTTAAAAGAAATTCTTTTAGAGAACACAGAGGGCTTCCCTTTGAACTGATTGGTCTAAGGCGCTCTACTGGGCAGACTCCTTTTTCGGCTCTTCTTTTTCAGATTTTTCGACTGCCGACGCAGTTTTTATATCCTCAATTCCCAGATATATCGCCAAGGCGCCCCCGAGGGCGAGAAGTATGGGGATGCTTCCCTGCAAGATTAGCAAAAATTCAGTCCACCATATGGCTAAACCCACAACTCCGATGATCAAGGCCACTATTCCACCGAGCAAGATCTTCATTTTTCCCTCCTCCTTGATTTTTTTTTTGTCAAGATTCAACCACAGAGAGCGCAACGAAATTATCAGCACTCCATGAAATGAATGAACAAACTCTTTTGTTAAATTTCTTTATCATGATAATATGTCATATTCAATAATTTTTGGCAATTAGTTTATAGCGTTCATAGCGTTTATCGGGTTTATTGCGTTATTGGGTTAAAGAACCGCGAGAAAGGCGAGAAAGGATTAAAGGGAAAGATCTCTGGCCAGAAGGGCGGCACCCAAAGCGCCGATAATCTGGGGCTCAGGGGGGATGAAAAGTTTTACTCCGAGCCTCTCTTCCAGGGCCTGAGCAACTCCTCGGTTCTTGGCCACTCCCCCCGTGAGGGTAACATCTTCCTCTACCCCGACGCGGTGAACAAGGCCCAGGATGCGGTCGGCGATGGCGTCGTGTAGCCCCCGGATGATCACTTCCTTGGACTGATTCTCCGCAATCAAAGAGACGACCTCTGATTCGGCAAAGACAGTGCATGTGCTGGAGATCTTGATCGTCTTCCGGGCGCTCCGGGAAAGCCTTCCAAGATCTTCCAGGCCAACTTCCAGAGCACGAGCCATAACCTCCAAGAATCTCCCTGTTCCAGCAGCACACTTATCGTTCATCTGAAAGTCCACGTTTCGCCCTTGGCCATCCACCCGGATGACTTTGCTGTCCTGGCCGCCTATATCAATCACTGTGCGGGTTTCCGGATGGACAAAGAATGCCCCCCGGGCATGGCAGGTAATCTCTGTGACCCTCTTATGGGCAGGAGGGAAAGAGGCCCTTCCGTATCCGGTGGTGACAATGGTAGAGAGGTCTTTTTCTTTAAGCCCAGCCTGCTCCAGGGCCGCTGCCAATGAGCGCTCTGCCGCCATCCGGCTGTTTGCTCCTGTGGACAGGATGGAGGAAGCCAGGATTTGACTGGCTTGCAGGATCACGGTCTCAGTTGTGATCGAACCGATATCGATTCCGGCAACGATCATGATGAAATCCGCCTTGAGATAAAATTCTTATGGGAGTATAGTAGGCCCCAATTGAAAAAACAAGCAAAGAATGTTAGCAGTAATGAGTGAGGAGTAAGGTGTGAAAAAATTATGCTAGGGCCAAGTTGCAGAACCTGGCGTAACATCGGATGGCCTTCGCAGGTCCGGGAGCCGGAGGCGCTTCGCTTGGCATCACAAGGCAGTTATTCTTCCATGGATCAGGCGGGAAAAAGAACCCCGCCTCCCATTTCGGACCTACGGCTGAACCATTTAGCAGAGTCTTCTCCCGCCGATGCTGCCAGCGCTCACCGCCCCCCGCTCCCGGACCCCGACAAGGGGGAGGGGAATGACTTGAATTTTTCCCCCGCCATAGCGGGGCGGGATTCGTGGGTGACGGTGCCAATTGCAACTCAGAACTAAGCGTTTTCCGATTTAGGGGGAGTTGGCCATGGACTTTTGTCTGACTGAAGAGCAAAAAATGGTGCAGGAGATGGCCAGGGGCTTTGCTGAGAAAGAGCTGAAACCCCGGGCCGCAGAGATCGACGTCACTCGCCTGTATCCTTTGCCCGTTCTGAAGGCCATGGCTGAGCTGGGGCTGATGGGCATGCTTATCCCGGCAGAATATGGAGGTTCTGAGGCAGGAATGCTTAGTTATAGCTTAGCCATGACTGAAATAGGAAAAGCTTGTGCCTCTACAGCCGTAACCATGTCAGTGACCAACATGGTGGCAGAAGTGATCCACACTTTCGGAAATGAGGAAGCTCGGAGGGCTCACATCCCTAAAATATGCGACGGGCGATACGCAGGCGGGGCTTTTGCTTTGACAGAAGCAACGGCTGGCTCTGACCCGGCTTCGATGAAATCCAGCGCCAAGTTAGACGGCGATCAATACATCTTAAATGGGTCCAAGATCTTTATCACCAGTGCCGAACACGCCGGAGTCTTCGTAGTCTGGGCCAAGACAGATAAAGATGTCGGGACCAAAGGCATTAGCGCCTTTCTTGTAGGAAAAGGACACCCCGGGTTTGTAGTCGGCCGCAGTGAGGATAAGATGGGCCAGCGTGGCTCTTGCACCAATGAGATTGTCATCGAGAATTGCCGTTTGCCCAGAGGGAGCCTTTTGGGTCAAGAAGGTGAAGGGTTCAAGATTGCCATGGTGGCTCTGGACGGCGGGCGGATCGGCATCGGGTCCATGGCCGTGGGCATCGGGCTGGCGGCTATCGAATATGCCGCGGAATACGCCAAGAACCGCATCCAGTTCGGGAAACCCATCGCTTCGTTCCAGGCCATCCAGTGGATGATTGCCGACAGTTTTACAGAGCTGGAGGCGGCCAGGCTTTTGGTTTTGCGCGCGGCTTACCTGAGAGAAAAAGGGCAACATTTCACCCGGGAAGCCTCCATGGGAAAGCTTCTGGCCACGGAAACGGCCAATCGAGTCTGTTATAAAGCTTTACAGATCCTGGGGGGATATGGCTACGTGAAGGATTACCCGTTAGAGCGCTACTGCCGCGACTGCCGGGTGACTACGATCTATGAAGGGACCTCTGAAATTCAAAGGATGGTCATCGCCCGGGAAATATTGGGACAAGAATTTGTCTAAAGGACTTCACTCACCTCCTGCATCATCTTGAACTTGCCTTTGGCCTTAGCCTGTTCCAGAACCCCCTCCAGCCAATTTTCCAGAACTATCTCTTGCTTCTGCTGAAGCAGGGCGCGACGGTAATTCTCTTTTTGGGAATTGAACCGGGCCTGATCAATGCCTTTTATCTCCTTAAGCCGGAGGATGAAGTATTTTCCGTTAAGGAAGATAGGGCTTTCCGGGTAAGGATTTTTCAGGCTAAGGGAAGAAAGGGCTTTCTGGAGTTCCTCCGAGGAACCAATCTTTGGAGGCTCCGCTCCTCTTTCGAAAAAGCCCGTCTCTTCTACCTTAAAGCCTTCTCGGGAGGCCAAGGATTTGAAATCCCCTCCCTTCTTTAATCTTTCCAAAATTTCCCTGGCCTTGGCCAAGGCTTTCTCCTTCTGCTTTTCCTGGCGCAGGGCTTCAGAGACCTTTCCTTCTACTTCTTTTAATTCCGGAGTGCGCGACTCATGTCTTTCTAAGACCTGGAGTACAGCAAAGGTCTCGCCCACCCGTAGCACCGGGCTGACTTCTCCCTTGCTCAGCGAGAGGGCCGCATCTTTGAGCTTCGGGTCAAGTTCAATCTTCTCGCTTAGGGAAAAGAGGCTCGTCTCTTTTATGGCGAGATTTTTCTCTCTGGCAAAAATGTCCAATGGCTTTCCTTTGGAAGCCACGGCGTAGGCCTGATCAGCTTCATCATGGGCCAGTTCCCTGGCTTGGCGGGTCCGCAGGAGAGATTGAATTTGGTCCCTGACCTTCTCCAAGGGTTCGACCCTGGCTTCCTGTATCTCATCCACTTTGAGAATGTGAAATCCGTAAGGGGTCTGGATCACATGGCTGATTCCGCCGACTTTCAGAGAGAAGATGGCCTCTTCAATTTCGGGTATAACCTGGCCGCGGGAAATGTAACCCAGTTCTCCCCCCTGTTTTTGGGTTCCCGTATCTTCGGAATATTGCTTGGCCAGCTGAGCAAAATCTTTTCCTTTTAAGGCCTCTTCCCGGATGGACTCAGCTTTTTTCCTGGCTCTGGCGGAAGCCTCGGTTTCTTTGGCGTCAGCTTTGATCAAGATGTGGCGGATTTTTGCGCGCTGGGGCTGACTGAATTTTTCCCGGTTGTTCTGGTAGTAATCTTCAACCTCCTTGGAGGTTATCTGCACCTGTTTAGAGTAATCTTTGGGGTCGAAGAGAAGGTACTTTGCTTTCACCCTGACAGGGATTTTAAATTGCTCTCGATGCTTGGAAAAGTACCCCCTCACTTCCTCGGGGGTTAGAGAGACATCTTTAATGTCCGCAGGGAGGAGGGAGATAGCATCCAAATTCACCTTCTCGAAGGTAGCGCGGTAAGAATCCGAGGCTTCTTTTTCCGAGACCTTGGCGGAGGAAAGGATTAAGCCCTGGATTTTGGAGATCAAGAGCATTTGCATCTGGTTGGCTTCGAATTCCTTGGCAGTCAGCCGCGCGCGCTGCAGGGCGCGCAGGTAGGTGTCTTTGTCGAAGACGCCGTCCTTCTGGAAGGCCGGATAGTTCTGGATGGAGGCCTGGACCTCCTCCGACGATACGGTCAATCCCAGGCGTTGAGCTTCTTGCAGCAGGAGGATTTTGTTGATCAAATCTTTCACCGCCCGTTCCTTCAGGCCCAGTTTCTTGGCCATCTCCTCAGTGAACTTTTCCCCGTAGATGGACTGATAACTTTCCCGCAGGTTTTGGTAGTGTTTCCTGGCCTCGGCGACCGTGATTATTTGGTCTCCAATCCTCACCAGGTCTCGCTCCCGGCCCTCCCGGGGGCTCCAGATTCCCCAGAAGATGAAGACCACCACCACAGCGCCCAGGGCAGCCTTGATCATCCAGGATTGGGCATGTCGCCTCATGAAATCGAGCATACTTTAAATTCTCCTTTTCCTAATAACGCCTACCATGTTAAATGACCATCCGCAAAAAGGCAAGGGGTAATCTACCTTGCCACCCCCCCATTTTTTTCATAGGGAGGGAAATCATTTATTGATAGACCTGAGGCGGACTCGGGCGCAAGGCCGCTGTCCTCGCCCGCATAAGGCAGTCGTTGCTCCTGAGCATGGGCCGGGGCTCCCGATGGCGGAAGGAAAGGAGTTGCGCCATCGAGTCGCCCCGCGTCCTCTTGCGGAAGGCAGGGGGGAATCCTTCAGGAGAGTCCTTTCCCGCCGATGCGGGCTGCGGGCATCTTCCCTACGCCCGAGTCAAACATGAGATAAGCACTGATTAAAAACTGGGGGGTGGCAAGGTAATCTACAAATGCGCAGTGCGGAGTGCGGAATTAATTTTCTTGCCCCAGCCGTTGAGTTTTGTTAGTATAATGTCAAATTCTTATTGCCAAGAGGCATTTCTTTTCCCTTTCCGAGAATGTCATGAAAGGAGCGGCGAATGATTTTCGATTCTCTTCTGGGCCTCTTTTCTAACGATCTGGCCATCGACCTGGGGACCTCCACGACCTTGGTTTACGTCAAGGGCAAAGGGATTGTCCTATGTGAGCCATCTACAGTCGCTGTGCGCAGGGACTCGCGGGGGGGACGGAAGATCCTGGCTGTGGGAAAAGACGCCAAGAAGATGCTTGGCCGAACGCCGGGGAACATTGTGGCTATTCGGCCCATGAAGGATGGGGTCATTGCCGATTTCGAGATCACTGAGGCCATGCTCCGTTACTTCATTGCCCAGGTCCATAAAGGCCGGACATTAGTGCGGCCCAGGATTATTGTTTCCGTTCCCTCGGGAATCACTGAGGTCGAAAAGCGAGCCGTGCGGGAGTCTGCCCAGTCCGCAGGAGCCCGCGAAGTCTACCTGATCGAAGAACCCATGGCCGCCGCGATTGGAGCTGGCCTGCCGGTCAGCGAACCTTCAGGAAACATGATCGTAGACATCGGGGGAGGGACTTCTGAAGTGGCCGTGATCTCCCTTTCGGGGATCGTCCATAGTCAGTCGGTCCGAGTCGGCGGAGATAAGATGGACGAAGCCGTCGCTCAGTTTATCAAGCGCAAGTACAACCTGCTCATCGGGGAACGCACCTCAGAGATGGTCAAGATTCAAATCGGCACGGCTTATCCAGAGGAAAACGTAAGGACCATGGAAATTAAAGGGCGGGATCTCTTAACCGGCACGCCCAAGGTTTTACAGGTGACCTCCGAGGAAATGCGCGAGGCTTTGGCCGAACCCATCAATGCCATCCTGGAGGCGGTCAAGACCACCCTGGAGCGAACCCCTCCTGAGCTGGCCGCTGACATCGTGGACAAAGGGATCGTCTTAGCTGGCGGGGGGTCCCTGCTCAGAAACCTGGACGTACTCCTCAGGGAAGAGACCAGCCTTCCCATCACGATCACCGAAGACCCTCTTTCGGCAGTTGTACTGGGGTCGGGAAAGGCTTTGGACGAGCTCGACCTGCTCAAAGAGGTCATAATTAAGACCTAAAGATCCCCGCAGGGGGGATGAATGAGAAATGGTGAAAATGGCTGATGATTGAGCTGTGGAAGCGCTTTCGCCTTTTCTTCATTGCTTTGCTCTTTCTCCTGCCAGTATTCCTCGTCCTCACCCTCCCCAAGAGAGAAGGACAGCCAACCTCGATTGTAGAAAAAATCTTCATGCAGGTTTCCTTCCCCCTGCAACAATGGGCCAATAAGGGGATCGATTGGCTGAAAGCAGGAGGGCAGCGGTATATCTTTCTCACCCAGGTTCAGCAGGAAAATCAAGAACTGAAGCGCATCATAAGCGCCCTGCAAGAGGAGAACAACCGCCTGAAAGAAACGATCTGGGGCAATGAGCGGCTGAAGAAGCTCTATACTTTGCAATCTCAATACGCATCTCGCAGCATGGCGGCCCAGGTCTTCGCCCGCGACCCTTCGAGTTGGTTCAAAACCGTGCTGCTCAATAAAGGGGAAAAAGATGATGTGTCCAAAGACATGGCCGTGGTCACTTCCGAAGGGGTGGTGGGGCGGGTGATCGAAGTTTCGGCGGATACAGCCAAAGTTCTCTTGATCACCGACCCCAACAGCGCCTTGGGCGTCATCATCCAGCGCTCTCGCTCCCAGGGGATCATGGAGGGAAAAGTCGAGGAAGTCTGCGTTCTCAAATATGTGCAGAAGAGCAATGACGTTCAGGTGGGCGATAAGGTGATTACTTCAGGCCTGGGGGGAATTTTCCCCAAAGGGTTGATGACTGGCATGGTGACCAAGGTGGATCGAAAGCGCCCGGGTATATTCCAGTATATCGAAGTTACCCCGGCGGTGGACTTTTCCAGACTGGAAGAAGTTCTCATCCTTGGGGTAGGACCATGAAAATTCGAGGGATCGAAAAAAGGGATCGGCCCGGGTTGAAAGCGATCCTCCAGGCTCAAGAACATTTCCGCCCCGTGGAAGTTCAGGTTGCTTTGGATCTCATTGATATTGCCCTAACCCAGCCAAACCAGGAAGACTACATCATCCGTGTTGCCGAGGAAGAGGAAGGGCAGATCTTAGGGTACATCTGCTATGGGAAGGCCCCCCTGACAGATGCCGTCTATGATCTTTATTGGGTCGTGGTTACCCCTGCTTCCTGGAATCGAGGAACGGGTACTTCCCTTCTGCGTCAAGTGGAAGAGGAATTAAGGCGTCGCCAAGCTCGTCTCCTGCTTATCGAGACCTCTTCCCAGCCCTCCTACGAGGTCCCGCGGGCCTTCTACAGGAGGAATGGGTTTGAAGAACAAGCCCGGGTGCTGGATTACTACGGCATAGGGGACCATAAGCTGATCTTCAGCAAAACCTTCACTCCATAAGTAAGTTACACGTTATAAGATACAGGTTTTAAGTTTTTAGTTCGGAGTTCAGAGTGTTTAGTTCGGAGATTAGAGTTTCAGACTCTGAACGCGTAACTCCGGACCCAAAAAACTTGTAACTTTAAACTTTGAACTTGAAACTTTGTAATTGGTATTCCTTGCCTTCCTTCACTTTTTGAGGTTACGAATGATCACTCATTAACCGGGCGGGAGGGTGGTGAAGGAGGGAGCATCGGCGGGAAAAGGATATCTCCAGAGTCCCCACTTCCCTTCCGCCAAGGAAAGGCGGGAGCGGAGGAATCCAGGGCATCCTCGGCTGAAGCCCCGCCCCTGCCGATGGAAGAACTAACGCCTTATGATCCCGAGAGAATCACCCTCCCGCCCGGATCCAGCGCTGGATGATCCTCCCAGGCCCGGGGGTTCAGGGCGCTTCGCTTGGCATC
>JACRCA010000087.1 GCA_016234425.1 Deltaproteobacteria bacterium
CGCAGCGGGAAGTTATCCATAGCCCCGGAGCGACGTCTTTCAACTAACGGGTGAGCGGAGGGGTTGTGGATAACTTCCCGCCCCTCCCATTAGAATCAACCTTTTGGGTTGCGGCTATGCCGCGCTGTGTTCTCTGTGGTTTAAAAAAATCGCTCAATTTAGGAAAAAGATAATTTAAATTCAAAAAGTTACAAAAAATGAATACTAATCAATTACAAAAATTCCAAATACGTTTTCGCCTTGAAAAGGTGGGATCAGGGTGATATATTATTTTTTTGCGGGAACCATGGCTATTTTTCCTCCCATATCTTTTTAGAAAGATATTAAAGTCAGCTGATTTGAATCAAAAACCTTTTGAAATTAAAGATGTTTTTTTGCCGAAGATTACTTTAAAGGCTATCGGCAGGGTGAGAAACTCTATCCGATGGATTAAGAGGGAGGGATGGGAGTCTGTAATTTCGGAAATTATCCTCGAGCCTAAATTTGAAGAAGCACTGGAGGGGGTGGAAGATTATTCTCACCTTCTTATTCTTTTCTGGATTAGCCGGGTGCCAAGAAAAAAGATGATGAAAAAAATTCATCCCAAATCGCGCCCGGACCTTCCTTTGGTGGGGATATTTGCCACGCGTACCCAGTACCGGCCAAACCCCATAGGGCTTAGCTTGGTTAAATTACTGGGGCGAAAAAAGAACATCCTCAGGGTCCAGGGGTTAGATGCGCTCGATGGCACGCCGGTGATCGACATTAAGCCGATATCCCCGCAGCATGAATTTCCCAAAGACACAAAAGTGCCAAGCTGGTATCATCAGCTGTGGAAAGTGCCAAAGAAGAGTCAAAAATATGACGTTCACTAGAATCTTTCTTGGGAATTTCATTGCTCTCCTTATGGGAAGTACATTGGAAGGATGATTTGGAGGAGAGAAAATAAGGCCATGGGTTTCAAGCCAATTCCAGAGTGAATATGAGATAAGGCATTTTAAGAACGGAAAGATTATGCTAAGGGGGGAGGAGGCATGGGGAATGGGGAAAATCGTGGAGGTAAAGGCCAGGGAAATCTTAGATTCGCGGGGAAATCCCACGGTAGAAGTAGAAGTCCATCTCTCCGGGGGTGAGTGCGGAAGGGCCGCCGTTCCATCTGGAGCTTCGACAGGAGAACGGGAAGCATTGGAGCTACGGGATGGCGAGCCATCTCGTTTCTTGGGAAAAGGCGTGCAAAAAGCCGTTAAGAATGTGAGAGAAATTATAGCTCCCAGCATAAAAGGGATGGAAGCTACCGACCAGGTGGCCCTGGACCATTATTTGATTGACCTCGATGGAACTGATAACAAATCGAAACTCGGAGCTAATGCCCTCCTCGGCGTCTCCATGGCCACCTGCCGGGCTGCGGCGCAGGCCTTGGGTATCCCGCTTTATCGATATCTTGGGGGTCCAGAAGCCAGGGAAATCCCGGTTCCCCTGATGAATTTCATCAACGGGGGAGCCCATGCAGACAATGCTCTGGACATCCAGGAATTCATGATTGTACCCGCGGGAGCGAAGAATTTTTCTGCCGCGCTGCGCATGGGCGTAGAGATCTTTCATCATTTACGCCAGCTGCTGAAAAGAAGGGGGTACAGTACCTCCGTTGGTGATGAAGGCGGATTCGCTCCCCGGTTAGGATCAAATGAAGAAGGTCTCCAGCTGCTTGTAGAGGGGATCACCCGGGCGGGTTATGGCCCAGGGAAAGATGTTTTTTTGGCCTTGGACTCAGCCGCCAGTACCTTTTACAAAGAAGGCGGCTATGTTTTTAAAACTGGCCAAGAGAAAAAGCTCTCCAGCGATGAGATGATTGACTTTTATGAAGATTTGGTGGAACGGTATCCGGTCAAATCTCTGGAAGATGCCCTGGCTGAGGGGGACTGGGAGGGATGGAGAAAGTTAACCAAACGATTGGGAGAACGGGTACAGATCGTAGGGGACGATATTTTTGTGACCAATCCCCAAATCTTTCGCAAAGGGATTGACGCGGGTGTGGCCAATTCCATCCTAATCAAGCTTAACCAGATCGGTACGGTCACGGAAACGCTGGAGGCCATCGAAATGGCTAAACGGGCCAAGTATACAGCCGTAGTCTCCCATCGATCCGGAGAGACAGAGGACTCCTTCATTGCTGACCTGGCGGTGGCTGCAAATGTGGGGCAGATCAAATCAGGCTCTGCCTGCCGCAGCGAGCGGATAGCCAAATACAACCAGCTTTTGAGAATTGAGGAGGAATTGGGTGAAGCCGCGGTCTTCAGAGGAGAAGGGGTTTTCTACAGCATCGGGGAGGTTTAATCCTTGTTTCATCCACGACACCTCAGAAGCAGTTGCCGAAATAATCCGGGAGGCCTTCAACGAGGAGGGAAAAAGTGGCTGGGAGCTGGCCCAATTTGGGTACCATCGGGGTGAGTTATTGTGTATATGGAAGCGAATGGTGGATTGAGATAGGAATCCTTTGGACTTTTCATCCGGGAAAGGGAGTTTGAAGAGAACCGCATCCATTGTTATCATCGTTTGCTCTATGGCGGTGGCCGGAGGAGGGTTGGTCTATTTTATCTCTAACTGGTCTCTAAGCGGCGTCTTCCTGAACGGAATAGCACTCCACGGAAACATCGATCGCCTCAAATCTTTTATTCTTTCCTACGGCTTCTGGGCACCTTTGATTTCTGCCTTCCTGATGGTGGCCCAATCTGTAGTTCTTTTTCTCCCTGCTTTTCCCATCTTTGTTGTCAACGCCTTGGCCTTTGGCCTGGTTTGGGGAATGCTTTTATCATGGAGTAGCGCGGTGCTGGGCTCCATCACCTGTTTTGGCATTGCCAAGATATTGGGGCGGCCAGTTGTCCAACGGTTAGTAAACCGAGGGCATCTGGAAACGGCAGATACAGCCCTGCGGCGATATGAAAAATACGTCATCCTCTTCTTTGGTTTTGTTCCGGTCATTTCTTTCGATGTCATCAGCTATGCCGCCGGGCTTACGCTTCTAACCTTGTGGGAGTTCATCCCTTTGGTCTGCATTGCTCAGATCCCCAGTGCTCTGTTTTACTGCCTTTTGGTACACAAGATCGATCGGGGGACGCTGGATATCTACTGGGTTGTCGCCGCCGGCCTCTTCTTTCTCGTGGGAATTGGAAGCCTCGCCGTGAGAGCTTACCTGGGTCGGAGGCGGCGAAAAGAAATTGCTCATACGTCATCTTGAGACCCCCTCCTTCCCCTTTCCCCATGATCGGCTCACCCCCCATATCGAAAAAGAGAATCCCCCATGCCTGAGCTGCCTGAAGTCGAAACCATTGTTTGTGGCCTCAAGGATAAGTTGGGAGATCTGGAATTCTCCGAAGTTGAGGTGCACCTGGAAAAATGCTTGCTGGGTTCGAAAAAATCGTTTATCACTTCCTTGAAGGGAAAGAAGATTCTCCACGTAGAACGGCGCGGGAAAAACATCGTCTTCCACCTCAATGGCGGGATGGCCATGGTGGTTCATCTACGCATGACTGGAAAGTTAAGGTTTCTCCCAGCTCATACTCCGCCAGAAAAGCATACCCATGTAATCTTTTCTTTTAAAGGCCACCCCTATCAACTTCGGTTTGTAGACCAACGTCAATTTGGCAGGCTCTTCGTGGAAAAGAAGGAAGGAGGGGATAGGTTGGGTTCCCTCGCCGTATTGGGCCCGGAACCTTTGGAGGTTTCTGCAGAAGAATTTATCCGTCGAGCACGGGAGAAGCGCCGGGCAATCAAGTCCCTCCTTTTGGATCAGAGATTCCTGGCTGGGGTGGGAAATATTTACACCGATGAAGCTCTCCATCGAGCTCGCCTCCATCCCAGAAGGCAGGCTGCCTCGCTGCGAGAAAAGGACATTCTCAGGCTCTACCATGCTCTCCAGCGCATTTTGCGAGGAGCTATCCGAGCCGGAGGCACTTCTGTTCGTACCTATGTAGATGCCCGGGGAGCAACGGGAGGGTTTCAAAAATCTTTACGGGTTTATGGCCGCGAAGGAAAGAATTGTGGGGTCTGCGGACGATCCATCGTCCGAGAACGCGTGGGGGGGAGGAGCAGCTTTTTCTGTCTCCGGTGTCAGCCCGAGAAAGGAAGGTGAATAACGTCGCTCCCGCAAAGGGAAATTTGTTGCATAATAAAGGGCTCCGTTTTAAAATGGGGTCAAGGTTAATTTTTGCTTGGGCGATCGGCGAGGGCGTATGGATCGGCTACAGATTCTTAAAAAATCGGTTTTCTTCTCCTCTGTCTCGGAAGGCAGCCAGAAGGAAATCAACCGGCTTTTTACAGAAGAACCATATAAGAAGGACGACTACATCTTCTTTGAGGGCGATGCCCCTCAGTGGTTCTATGTCGTTAAAGAGGGGAAAGTAAAGTTGGTCAAGCACTCCGACACGGGCAAAGATGTCATCCTGCAAGTCTTTGTTCCCGGGGATATGTTCGGCGAGGTCTCCCTCTTCGACCGAAAACCCTACGCCGCATCGGCCCAGGCCATGGAGCCTTCCACCATTCTGAAACTTTCCCGCCAAGACTTCCTCCTTTTTTTCGGCCGCCATCCTTTTGTGGCCACGGAGATGATCATGGAGCTGGGCCGGCAGTTACGAGAGGCTCACGCCACTATCAAGAGCCTGGCTGTAGACCGGGTGGAACAGCGGATCGCCAATATTCTGCTGAAGCTGGCGGATAAGTTGGGGGCCCCCGAGAAAGCCGGGATCATGCTCAACCTCTCTCTCACCCGCCAAGATTTAGCAGATATGGCCGGAACCACGGTGGAGACAACCATCCGGGTCATGAGTCGGTTCACCAAATCCAGGATCGTCAAGCCCGTGAGCGGCAAGGTCTTCATTCTGGACCCGCCAGCCTTACAGCGGATCTCCGAGGGGAAAGAGTACGCCTAATCCCCAATCCTATAAGAAGAGTAAAGAAAAAAAATTTCTTCTTGACAATTTTGGTAGTTAAAATAGAATAGCACTTTATAATTTTCTTTGCCTCAGGGAGGAGGTGATTTTTTCTCCCGGCGAAGAGGAGCAAAAAAGAGGATGCAGAGAGGGGGTGGTGATGGAGCCTTGAACGGGTAATCCGGAATCAACTTGCACCAGGTTTGTTAAGGGAATGAACGAAGGAGATGGATAGAATGGAAAGGCAAGTCAAGAAAAGGCGTTTTTGGAGAACCGGCGCCTTCAGGCTCACGAGGGCTACGGTAATTCTGGCATTGGCTTTGATGGGCGCACCAGAGATCGGCGCGCAAACCCAGAGAGAGAAGACGGCGAGTGTGGAAGGGGCCACATACGTGGGCTCCAAAAATTGCGAGATCTGCCATAAAAAGATCTACCAGGGATGGGATGCCACGTTGCACCGGAGGAAGATCCAGCCGGCTGATGAAACGACTGCGGTGGGAGATTTCTACCGGAACAATACCTTCAAGGTGGAAAAGGGGGGGAAGACTTATACGACCCAGATGTTTAGAAAAGGGAAGGAGTTCATCATCGAAACCACCGGGGCAGATGGCCAGATGCATACCTATAAAGTAGAGTGGGTGATCGGCACCACTTGGAAGCAGCGCTACGTGACCCGATTCCCCAACGGTGGAATGCACATCTTGCCCGTCGAATGGAGCGTAGCTGCGCAGACTTGGTCGGACTACCACGGGTTAAAAAATTTGGACCCCAATAATCCAAGTTACTGGGCGGCCCCAG
>JACRCA010000071.1 GCA_016234425.1 Deltaproteobacteria bacterium
AATAATTTCATAATTAAAAAACAAAATAAGTTCAATCCTTTCTCTGTGCCCTCATGTAATAAATCCGTAAGCTAAAATGTTGTATTATTTTCACTTAAGGAGTGCACAGAGTAAAGCAGAGAAAAAGAGTTAATTTCCTTGATTTATCTTAACTTTCCTCTGTGCCCTCTATGGTGAATCGCCTTTTTTAGGTTCTATTAATTTTTCTGAAGGCTTTTCTCTAAAATAATGAAATGCCCGATGGATGTCAAATGGACAATCAGGCGTAAGTCGTGAGGCGCAAGGTGATAGGCGCAAAGACTTAACGCCCAACACCCTACACCCCGCACTCAATACCCGCTATTTATCATTGGAGGGCTTTATTGAAATAAAACCTGCCACGTGTTAAATTATACATGACGACATTAATGAACACAAAGCAAGTCATTCCCGCGAAAGCGGGAATCCAGAAATGCACTGGATTCCCCCGTATCAAGTACGGGGCAGGCTTAGTCAAGCCCGGAATGACAAATTGTTGAGCACTTATGTCGTTGTGTATATCACCGAATTTGAAAAATTCTTAAGCAGGGGGAGCTCAATGAATAAGGCAATCTTTTTTCTTATTCCGCTGGTGATCCTCGGGATTTTGGTGATCGGGGGTTTTGGCATTTACAATGGCCTGGTGAGCGCCCAGGAAGAGGCCAAGACGGCCTGGGCTCAGGTGGAGAATCAATTTCAGCGCCGGGCAGACCTGATCCCCAACCTGGTGGAGACAGTAAAAGGATATGCCCGGCTGGAAAGGAGCGTCTTGGAAGAGGTGACCCGGCTGCGCAGCCAGTGGGGGGAAGCGCGCCAATCCGGGGATATCAATAAATCATTGCAAGCGGCCATGGGGTTGGAGGCTGGGTTGGGGCGTTTGATGGTCGTGGTGGAGCGGTATCCAGAGCTGAAATCAAACCAAAATTTCATGAAACTCCAGGACCAACTGGAAGGTACGGAAAATCGCGTCAGCGTGGAGCGCCGGCGGTACAACCAAGCCGTTTTGAACTACAACAAAAAAATCCGCACCTTTCCCGGTGCTTTCTTTGCCGGGCCTTTTGGGTTTGAGGGGATGCCTCTGTTTGAGGCGGAAGCAGGAGCGAGGAAGGCATCCACGGTGAAGTTTTAAAAATCAAGGAAAATGATCGTTGACCAGGAGACCGGGGATATACATTCTCATCTGGCTCACCTGGCTTTTCCTATGTCCTCTGGCATTCGCTTTTGAGGTTCCGGAGAAGCCAGAAGGATCGAACCAGACACCGCAACGGTGTCCTCATCTACCTGGCTACGGAACACAGGAAGTTTGCCGTCGTGGGCGACGAGGGAATTCACCGGATGGTTCCGGAGAACTATTGGGAAGACGTGAAAGAAGAAATGCAGAAGAACTTCCGGGAAGGGAAATTTTGTGAAGGAGTCTGCCAGGGCATCCAGAAGGTGGGGGAAAAACTACGGGCGCATTTTCCCGTTGAGGAAATAAATCTGGATGAACTTCCGGATGAGATTAGTGAGCAGGGGTGATCCTTTGGGATACGATCCTGTAGAAAGGCACAAGAAGATTGAAGAGATCGTGGTCCGCCAGAGGGCAGGGGGGGATTTGAAAAAATATTACCGCTTCCGCCATGACCGCTGGTACGGCGGGATCATCACCGCAGATTGCGCCGGCTGTGGATTAACCTGCAAATTTTGCTGGGTGCGCAATCAGTCTATCCTTGAGGGCCGCCAGGGCGGAGAATTATTATCCCCGGATGAAGTAACGGAAAGGATCCTCCGTCTGGCCCAGAGAAAAAAGATCAACCGGGTGCGGATCAGTGGAGGAGAACCAACGATCGGGCGGCAGCATCTCTTTCAACTTCTCAACGCTTTGCAGAAAAAGAGGGTTCATTTCATTTTGGAGACCAATGGGATCTTGATCGGTGAGGATAAAACCTATGCGCAGGAGCTGGCTCTCTACCCTTTCCTGCACGCCCGAGTTTCCCTGAAAGGGTGCAGCGAGGAAGAATTTTCTCGCCTGACGGGAGCTGACCCGAAAGGTTTCGAACTGCAACTTGCGGCCCTGAAGAATTTGGTGCAAGCCGGGGTGAGTACCCATCCAGCCGTGATGCTTTCTTTCTCCAGAAGGGAAGCCATTGACCAGCTTTACAACACCATCTTTAAGATTGACCCGAGAATGCACAGTGAGATCGAGCGGGAGGAAGTTATCCTCTACCCCCATGTACGGGAAAAATTGCAGCGGGCAAAATTGGAGTATTATTCCGGTCATTTTCCAGATCAGCTGCATAGGGAAAGGGCGGAAGGCCCAATCGCCCCAGAGGCGGACGGATAAATCAAAAATCAAAATCCAAATATCAAAATTACATTCCCAAATCCAAAAGCACAAAATAACTCAAATTTTGGATTTTGCCTTTTAATTTTGAATTTCTATGGAAGGTCTGCGTCCTTTGCGTTCTCTGCGGTGAGTAAATCGGGGCAGGATCATCAAGCCTTCTTCAGGGTCCCCGATAGAAATGGCCTTCCCCTTGAGCTCCTCTCTGGCTACCAAAGCGCAAGTCAGGGCATCGAGCTCATCTTTAGTAACTTTTCGGTCCAACCAGTTGCCCCTCAACTTAAAGTGCGTCAGGCCTTGCTGCAAACCTTTTAAGTTTTTCTGACGCGGAATTTCCCAGAGATCCTGGGCAGCTCCAGGGTAGGTTTCGAAGACCCGGAGACCCCGGACTTCGAGTTTGTGCTTCAGAGTTATACCCCGCAGGGTAAGTTTGCGCATGGGACCGAGGGTGATGGGAAAGAATTTAATCCCCATTTTTCTCAACTCCAAGTCGCAAACGCGAAAGTGCACTTTTCCGGAACAATCGCAATCATCTCTCAGACAGCATCTGCCTTTCGGAAGGGATAGAGGGGCGTCGATGGCTACTGCCAGCACATCATCCTCGATGGCCTTGAGGATCTCTTCATCCGTGTACAGCACAAAAACCTGCGCCTGATTCCCTTCAAGGAGGCAAAATCCCGTGGGCCTCTGATCACTTCCAGCGAGGTCGATACCAACGATTTTTTTATTTCGACTTTTCATTCAAGGGAGCCTCTCTGCAAAATTATCGCGGGTATCGGTTTCTAGTGTCGTGTTTCAGAAATAAGTAGACAAAATCGTTAGTTGTGCCGAAGGCCCGGGGGCCAGGTCGCTTCGCTTGGCATCCTAAGGCGATTCTTACTCCGTGGATGGGGCGGGAAGAGACGCCCCGCCTCCTGCGGCGGAAACAAATATGAATCTTCTTAGCCACTTGTTTCCCGGCCGAGGCTGCCGGCGCGAATCACCCCGGCCCCCCGGTCCAGGTCAAAGTTTGTGGAATCGGACTTTCGGCCTGACCCCCGTAAAGTGAGAAAGGGCATCTTAATTAATGCCGGTTATTTCTGAGACACGACACTAAGGTCGCATCCCAAAAGTTCCTCGACAAATTCTGACGTGGAGCCAGGTGGAGGAACGATGCGCGCCGCCAAAATCGGCCGGGAAATGCCTGGCGAATCAATCGCTGCCGGGATTCCGCAAAGAAACAAGCGGGGCGATAATGCCACGAAAAA
>JACRCA010000084.1 GCA_016234425.1 Deltaproteobacteria bacterium
CACCCGCTATAAACTGATTACTTTTGTTATCAGCGGTTTTTTAGCCGGAGTAGCGGGCGCTTTCTACTCCCACAATCAACTCCACGTCGGGCCAGAAACTCTATCAATAAATCTCTCAATTTTGGTGATCATCATGAGCGTTGTGGGGGGCATTGGCACAATTACTGGACCCATCTCCGGGGCTTATCTCCTGACCATTTTCAATGAGATGCTGCGGGAGTGGGAAGAGGTCCGGCTCCTCACCTATACCGCGGTAGTGGTGCTTATTCTCTTATTCGTTCCCAAGGGGGTATTGCCCACCCTCACGGATGGGATCAAGCAATTGATTAAAAGAAAAGGGGGGTGAGATCGCTCATGGGTGTAATACTGGAGGTCCAGGAGCTGACCAAGTACTTCGGT
This sequence comes from Deltaproteobacteria bacterium, assembly GCA_016234425.1. Lineage (GTDB taxonomy): Bacteria > Desulfobacterota > SM23-61 > SM23-61 > SM23-61 > JACRCA01. The sequence continues at coordinate 400 of JACRCA010000084.1, forward strand.
GGGTTGGGAGCGGTGCGCAATGTCAGTTTCGCCGTTACCGAGGGAGAAATGCTGGGAATCATCGGCCCCAATGGAGCAGGGAAGACTACCCTCTTCAATTTGTTAACGGGTTTTCTTAAACCCACCCGGGGAAGGATTAGCTTTAAAGGAGAGAGCATTGTTGGTCTAAAGCCCTATGACATCGTCAACAGGGGTATTGCTCGAACTTTTCAGATTGTAAGGCCATTTCACCAGCTTACCGCGTTGGAAAATGTGGCCATATCCTGTCTTTCTAAGAGGGCAATAGATAAAGCAATAAGGGACCAAGACGTGGAGGAGAAAGCGGCTGCCCTTTTGGAGAGTGTGGGACTTTCGGGTAAGGAAGGGATGTTCGCTAAGGATTTGCCTCATGGGGACCTCAAACGTTTGGAGTTGGCCCGGGCTCTGGCTATCGAGCCAGAACTTCTCTTGCTGGACGAGCCCTTTGCCGGGCTGGGATTGATGGAGACTTCTTCCCTTTCTCCTCTCATCCAAAAATTATCCCAGGAGGGCCATTCCATCATTATAATCGAGCACAAGCTTCGCGAGCTGATGAAATTGGTGAAAAGGGTGATCACCCTCCATTTTGGGGAGAAGATCGCCGATGGGACTCCAGATGAACTATCCCGGAACGAGAATGTCATACAAGCTTATCTGGGGAAAGGAGGAATGACCCTTGCCACTGGTTGAGATTCGAGACCTTTGGGTATCTTACGGGAAAGCCCAGATATTGGAGGGGGTCTCCATGGAAGTGGAGGCCGAGGAGCTGGTGGCGGTGATCGGGCCCAATGGTGCCGGGAAGACTACTCTGCTGAGGGCTATTTCCAGAGTGGCCGAGCCGCGGGGTTCCGTATTCTTTGAAGGCCAGAGGATCGATCATCTCTCCCCGGTGGAAGTCGTTAAAAGGGGAATCATCCACTGTCCTGAACGCCGGCGATTATTTCCTGACCTAAGTGTCGAAGACAACTTGAAGATGGGTGCTTATTTGCGAGGTAAGGATAGAGAAGGAATTTTGAGAGACATGGAGATGATGTTTAGCCTATTCCCCATTCTCAAAGAGAGGCGTACCCAAGACGCCGGAACTTTAAGCGGAGGGGAACAACAAATGCTGGCCATCGCCAGGTCCCTGATGTCCCAGCCCAAATTCCTGATGCTGGACGAGCCCTCCCTGGGACTGGCTATCCTGGTCAGGAAATTAATCGCGGATACGATCAAGGGCATCAAAGAAGACGGAGTGACCATTCTGCTGGTCGAGCAAGACGCTGACCTGGCCTTCGACCTGGCTGACCGAGTCTACGTGCTGGAGCATGGAAAGGTGGCCCTTCAAGGTCTGCCCAAAGATTTAATGAATGACCCTTATATCAAAGAAATCTACTTGGGGATCGTCTGAAAAAAAATCAATTCACCGCTGAGATCGCAGAGAACGTCAGAGTGAAGTTCAAACCCTCTGCACGCTCTGCGGTGAATAATTGGGAAGAATAAATGTCTGCATTAAAAGGGGTGCGCATCCTGGATTTGACTCTTACCCTCCCTGGGCCTTACTGCACGAATCTTTTGGCCGATTTCGGGGCCGAGGTGATTAAGGTTGAGAATCCGGAAGGAGGAGACTGGTTTCGCCATGAAGAGCCCTCCAGGCGAGGAATAGGCCTTCGTTTTCTGAATCTCAACCGAAACAAGAAAAGCTTAGCTTTAAATCTCAAATCCCCGCAGGGGAAAAAAATCTTCTTGGAGTTGGCCAAGACCTCCCACGTAATGGTAGAAGGATTTCGACCTGGAGTAGTGGAACGACTGGGAATTCATTATCCCCGGGTAAAAGAGGTCAATTCTCAGATCGTTTATTGTTCCATCTCCGGGTATGGGCAGGATGGCCCCTATCGGCTGTTGGCTGGTCATGACATCAACTACATGGGCTACAGTGGGATTTTAGATGTCGGGGGATATGAAGATCGGCCGCCGGCCTTACCTTCCGTGTTCATCGCCGATTACAGTGGAGGCGGGCTGATGGCTGCAGTTGGGATTTTGCTGGCCCTGACGGCTGCACAGAGGACGGGAAAAGGACAGTTCGTGGACATTTCCATGTTCGACGGAGTGGTCGGATTTCAACATGCCGCCCTGGCAGAATACCTCTCTATGGGACAAGCCCCCAAGAGAGGAAAATTTTGGGCAGCCGGGAACATCCCATGCTATTCCCTCTATGAGACCAAAGATGGAAAAGCCATTACTCTGGGTCCTCTGGAGCCCCATTTCTGGGCCAACCTTTGTCGGGCTTTAGGAAGGGAAGATTTTATCGAACACCAGTGGACCAAAGGAGAGAAGCGTCAAGAGATTTATTCTTTTTTCCGGGAGACCTTTCGCCAGAAAACCCGGGATGAATGGGTGGCTTTGTTCCAGAGACAGGACGTTTGCTTGGGTCCAGTCAAAGATATAGGAGAAACCTTAGAAGACCCTCAGGTTCAACATCGCCGGATGATCGTCGAGGTGGAACATCCCCAGGTCGGTCAACTGAAACAAATCGGCATCCCCATAAAGCTTTCCGAGACCCCTGGGGAGATACTCCATCCAGCTCCTTCTCTGGGGGAACACACGGAAGAGATCTTGAAAGAATTGGGATACTCTGCCGAGGCGATTGAGGGACTTCGGCGAGAGAAAGTAATTTGATATCTACTATTGAATTTCGCAAAAATAATGGAATGTCATACAGTCATTTGATTCCCCCCTCACCCTTCCCTCTCCCCCCGATGGGGGGAGAGGATAAAGGTGAGGGGGCAAGGCGATGGCGCTTGCTGTTCCACTATTCATGCGAAGCTCAATAACATCTGAACGCTTCTGCAGGAGGAATGGGATGATCAAGAAATCTATATTTGAAGAGATTGTCAATCCGCAGTTGAAGAAAATCGTGCCTTACATTCCAGGCCCGATGACCAAAGACATCGCCGCCAAGTACGAGATGGATCCGGCCCGGGTGATCAAACTTTCTTCCAACGAGAATCCCTTGGGAGTCCCTCCTTTGGCCAAAGCTAAGATCATTGAGATGGCTGGAGAAGCCAGCCTCTACCCGGATGCAGAGGCCCGAGAGCTGCGGGGTGCCTTGGCTCAATACGTGAACATGCGGCCGGAGAACATCGTCGTTGGCCCCGGCTCTTCTTCCTTGATGATGCACATCATTGAGGTCTTCTCATCCCCGCAGGATGAAGTCGTCTTTACCTCTCCTGCTTTCGGGAGCTTTTACGAAGAGATCACCCTGGCCCGGGGGCGAAGGCCTGTCAAGGTGGCTCTGGAGGAAAACTTTGACCTGGATGTGGCCAAGCTCAAGAAGGCGCTCAGCCAGAGGAGCCGGGTTATTTTCATTACCCGGCCCAATAACCCCACCAGCAAACTTGTTCCCTTGGAAGATCTTAGAGAAATCATGCAGGCAGCCCAAGCCGTGAAAGCCATCGTGGTTTCCGACGAGGCCTACGTCGAATTTGCCGATCCCCACAGTTCAGCCCTGGAATTCTTTTACGAGATGGGAGAAGGAATTAATTTATTGGTGACCCGCACGTTTTCGAAAGCCTTTGGCCTGGCCGATGTTCGCCTAGGATATTGTGTTGGCCCAGTCGTGGCCATTTCTCTACTCACGAAAGCAAAACCGAAATGGGGAACGGGGATGCTGGCTCAATCGGCCGGGGTAGCGGCCCTGAAAGATAAAGAACACCTGCAACGTACTTTGGAGGTAGTGCGCAAGGGAAGAGAATATCTGCAGCGCGAGCTGGGCCGACTGGGTCTAAAGATGGTGGATGCCCCGCAGGGAAATTATGTAACAGCCAAGGTTTCTGATTTCGGCTTCACAGCGGAAGCCTTTACCGAAGAGCTTTGCCGCCGCGGCGGGATCATGATCCGAGGTGATTTCCATCCGGAATATGTGCGGATCAGCATCGGAACGATGCCCCAGAATGAAGCGGTAGTGCAAACCGTTGCCCAGATGCTCGAGGGAAGGAAGAAAAGGGGGTAAGGAGACGATGGATAAACGGATGGAAGTTTTGGAAGGGGCGATCGATCTCCATTTTCACGCTACCCCAGACCTGCATGATCGGCTGCTGGATGAAGTGGAGATCGCCAAGGAGGCCAGGGATGTGGGTATGAAAGCGGTTCTCTCCAAAGCCCACTATGGAATTAATGCCGCGCGGATGTATTATGTTAGTAAAGCTGTGCCGGGGATCCACGCTTTCGGAGGTGTGGTTCTCAATCCTTCTGTGGGCGGTCTCAATCCCAGCGCCGTGGAAGTAGCCATAAGTTTTGGGGGAAAAGAGGTTTGGATGCCTTCGATCTTTTCTGCTGCCCATATTAAACACTTCCAGGGAACCTATGGTACTATGCCAGGTAGAGTGAAATGGCCGGAAAAAGGGATCTCCCTTCTGGACTCGGAGGGGAAATTGTTGCCCGCAGTCAAAGAAATCCTGGATATGATCGCAGAGGCTGACATCATCCTGGGGACATCCCATTGTTCGGCCGAGGAGAGTCGGATCCTCATCGATGAAGCTTTCCGCCGAGGCGTGAAGAAAATCCTTATCACCCATCCTCATAACGAGGTTCCCAATCTTTCTTTAGAGGTGCAGCTGGAATTTGCCAAAAAAGGGGCCTACTTGGAGCATTGCTTCTTGGCCACGACCCCTATGTTTTTTAATGCCCGCATAAAAGATATTATTGAAGTGATCCGCAAGGCTGGAGCGGAACGCTGCGTGTTGGCCACTGATTTCGGCCAGGTCTTCAATCCTTCTCCTGTGGAAGGGATGCGGATGTTCATCCTCTCGCTGATGAATCAGGGGATTACGGCGGAAGAGATCGACATAATGGCGCGGAAAAACCCAGCGAAACTCCTGGGTCTGGATTAAGAATTCGCTTAAAAAAGGGGGACAATGGCCATGGCCAAAACCTTTAGGGTTGGCCTGCTGGTTCCTTCCTCCAACACGGTTATGGAAGTAGATCTTTATCGGAATCTTCCCGCATCGATAACGGTTCATCCAGCCAGGATGTACTTAGAAGAGACCACCCCGGAAGGAGAGAGGAGGATGATCTCCGAGGAAGTGCCCAGAGGCGCTGCCCTGCTCAAGACCTTGCGTCCCAACCTGGTGGTCTTTGGCTGCACTTCAGCCGGAGCTCTTTCCGGCCCAGATTTTCCCCGGAAGCTCAACAGAAAGATCGGGAGGATTGTTGGCTGCCCAGTACTGGACATTCTTTCGCCGGTGGCCGAGGAACTGAACCGGGTGCAAGCTAAAAAGCTCGCTGTTTTGACCCCCTATTCTGCCGATCTCAATCAGGCGATCAGAGCCAGCCTGGAAGGTCTCGGGTTCGAGGTTCTCTCGATCGATGGCATGGGCATCGTGGTAAATTTCGATCTGGCTGCACCTACTCCCCAGGAAATCGTCACCTTTGCCCGGAAAAGCAGGATTTCGGAAGAAGTCGAGGCCCTATTTATTTCCTGCACCAATTTTCGGGCTGTGGAAGCTTTGCCCTTGTTGCGCCGGCATTTCTCCATTCCCATCGTGACGAGTAACCAGGCGATTATCGAAAAGATAAAAAGAATCTATCAAGGAGCAGCTTAGTTATGTCGCAATATGCTGATTCAGGAGGTCCAGGAATCATGGAACGGCTGGATGGCTACATGGGAAAAATTCTGAGGGTCGATCTCAGTGCGATGCAGGTAAGAGAAGAAGAAATGGATGTCAAGAAATTGGGGAAATATGTGGGGGGGACTGGGATGGGAGCCCGATATCTTTTTGATGAAGTTCCTCCAGGAATGGAATGGAATGATCCAGGCAATCGGCTCATCTTCTTTTCCGGCCCCCTGGGAGCGACGAGGATCTCTGGAACTGGAACTTTTTCTGTCGTCACTAAAGGCCCGATGACGAATCTGGCCGGGAGTTCTCAGGCCAACGGTCTATTTGGAGCCTATCTCAAATTTGCGGGATTCGATGGGTTTCTGGTGCAGGGGGCGGCTCCTGATTGGGTTTATCTTTTCATTCATGACGGAAAAGCGCAGCTGCGGGACGCCCGGCATTTAAAAGGGAAGGGCACTTTTGAAACCGAGGAGATTTTGCTGAAAGAGTTGGGGTTGGGGCGAAGGGGAAGCGTGCAGTGTATTGGCCCGGCCGGCGAAAATCTTATCCGCTTTGCCATGATCTGCGGCGATGGAGGTCATGTGGTGGCCCACAATGGGATGGGCGCTGTGATGGGGTCAAAGAGGCTTAAGGCGATTGTCGTGGCCAGGGGCCAAGCCGAGATTCCGGTGAAAGACAAAGCCGCTGTGGAGAGATTAGCTCGAGAATTACACGAGGATGCCAAAACCAAAGGGTCGAAGCGGATTTATGAATGGGGAACAGGGGGAGGATTTTCCGCGGCGGCCCTCGGCGGCTGGTTGCCCGTTAAGAATTACACGACGAATCTTTTTCCAGAACATGAAAGATTTGATGGTCAATATATTCGCACTCATTTTAAAATGAAGGATAATCCCTGCTGGGCCTGTCAGCTTCGTCATAGCAAGATCTGTCAGGTCACC
>JACRCA010000088.1 GCA_016234425.1 Deltaproteobacteria bacterium
GGGGACGCCGGGACTGGGATCCATCCAGGATGCTCTACTAACCATGGTGGAAAAGAAATTTAAGATGAAAGTCCCCCACGTTCCCATAAAGGTAAGCGACATGCCCATTTACCTCCAAAAGAAGGAAATTGCGGGCTTCATCGCCTGGGAGCCTCACTGTGCCAATACCGTTCATCTGGGATATGGACACAGTATTTATACCTCCGGGGATATCTTTCCTGGCCACCAGTGCTGCGCCCTTGGAGTTCAAGGCAAGTTGGTGCGCGAAAAACCAGATATGGTTCAGAAGATAACGAAAATATATGTGGATACTTACAGGTTTTTCTTGGCCCACCAGGAAGAGATGCTGAAACTCATGTCGGAGAAGACCCTAATGCCGGTAAAGGTCTTAAAGGAAGCGCTCGAATATGTGCAATACCCCGACCCACCTTATGTCCATGTCGAGAGTCTGAGGATTTTTACCAGAGAGCTCATCGATGCGGGTAAGATTCCTCGCGATAAAGTTCGTGACGTGGATAAATTTGTGGCCGAAATTTACAATGATAGATTCATCAAAGCAGCGTTGAAAGGTTGAGCTTTGGGAAGAGGGCGCAATTGCCCTCTTTCCGTCTTGGACACAGGAGTTGAAGCTGGGATTTAAGAATGGCGGAGCCGGCAGAGGCTGAAGATTTTGCCAAGTAGAGTATTTGATATCTTACGTGCGAATAGGAGGAGAAAGCCGGTCTGCTCCTGCCCCGTGGTTACCTGCACACTGGAACAGATGGAACGCGTTCAGGCCTCTTATCCAGCAGCCCATAAAGAAGCGGGGGCGATGGCCAAACTTGCGGAAGCAGCTTACAAAATCGTAGGGTTCGAAGGATTTCGCGCCCCCTTTGACCTTTGCGTAGAGGCGGAAGCGTTTGGCTGTCGCATCAAGCCTGCCGATGGGGAAAGTCCACCTTCGGTCTTTGGCCCAGCCTTCGAGCGCTGGGATGAATTTTTCTGCCCCGAAGACTTTTTCCAGAAGGGGAGGTTCCCCATAGTAGAGGGTGCTTTACGCATGCTCCAGAGCCAATACCGCGATGAGCTTCCCATTTACGCTGGCATTGCCGGGCCTCTCACTCTTGCCAGCTACCTCTTCGGGGTTGAAAAAGTGATGAAGGGGATGATCAAAGATCCAGTAGCCGTCGGTGCTATCCTGATGAAAATAGCCGAATTTAGCGGATCCTACGCCCAGCGTCTCTTCGCCGCCGGGGGGAATGTTCTTATGCTCATCGACCCCACGGCTTCGGGAGACCTCATTAGCGCGGGCATCTTTCAAAAATTTCTCCTCCCCGCTTATCAGAAAATCCGGGAGATCGTCCCTAAGCCGATTGTGCTGCATATTTGTGGGAATACAAACCGTTTCCTGTCCTTCTTGCCTGATAGCGGATTCGAGGGTTTCTCTTTTGAGGGTCCAGCCGTGGAAGTTAAATCGGCCAAGGAAGCAATCAATCAGAGAATGGCTCTGGTAGGAAATATTTCCACAACCGATACGCTTCTGTTTGGCGACCCGGCAAAAGTGGAATCAGAGGTAAAGGTGGCCCTCGAGCAGGGGATCCACATTGTAGCCCCTTCTTGTGGGATTCCCGTCCGAGCTCCGTTGGAGAATCTGCGAGCAATGGTAGAGGCCACTGAAAAATACGGTATGGGCGAATAAGTCGAAGGAGGTAATAGATCAATGGCTAAAGCTTCCAGCCGGAGGGACACACTGCTGGCCATTGGATACAATTTGGGAAATCTGGCCATTGCCTTGGTCCTTTGGGAGTTTTTTTCCTGGTACATGGGCTCACCCTATTTCCCCCCATTCCGCGACATTTTGGTGGCCTTCATCCAATTGAGTCGGTTCGGTGACGTAGAAGGGATCAGCCTGAGCTGGCATATCTGGGCGAGCCTAGTTCGCATCTTCGCCGGTTTTGGGGCGGCCTGCGCATTGGGCATTCCTCTGGGGTTGCTCATGGGGCTCTATCCCGTAATTTACGCGCGCACCCGGGCGATCATCGAGCCCATCCGCTTCATCCCTCCGATTGCCTGGATCCCTCTGGCCATCGTTCTCTTAGTGGGATTCCAGCGCTATGCCTTCCTAATTTGGCTGGGGGCCTTCTTCCCCATTTTCATCAACACCCTGGTCAGTGTCCCCCGAGTGAACCCCATTCATCTGAATGTCACCCGGATCTACGGGGCCACCCGCTGGTACATGATTCGCAAAATCGTCATCCCCTCTGTTCTTCCTGATATCGCGGCCGGAATGCGCATCGGGTTGGGAATTGCCTGGATGTGCATCGTGGCTGCGGAGATGATCGGAGGTGAAATGGTGGGTGTCGGCCGTCTGATCCTGAAGTATGCGGAGTTAATCCGCATGTCGGAGATCATCGTGGGGATGCTCCTCATCGGAATCATCGGGTTCATCATGAACGAGATTTTTCTGCGCGTAGAAAAAAGGCTCTTTAAATGGCGTTGGGAGGTCTCCATCGATTAACAGGAAAGGATATGGGCAATGAGGAAAGAAAAGGTCCAGGTCGAGATTACCAAGCGCTTCAATAATTTACTTGTCCTCGATGGCGTGAAATTCAGTGTCTATGAGAATGAGTTTTTGGTCCTCGTAGGCCCTACCGGATGCGGGAAAACCACCCTGGCGAATGTCATCGGAGGATTGGTTCCCCCCACGGAGGGGCGGGTTCTGATTGATAGTCAGTTGGTGAACCCTCGCCAGCACAACATCTCCTTCGTATTCCAGGAGCCCTCCTGCCTCCCTTGGCGGACCCTCTGGGATGACGTGAAAATCGGTTTAGAGATTAAAGGA